>CAZHKJ010000026.1:0-9694 GCA_964533115.1 uncultured Candidatus Peribacteria bacterium
GTTTGATTCCTGCCGGAGAAACCTACCGTAAAAAAATGCGTGGCGAAGCCATCGATACACGCGAGGATTAAATCTCAAAACAATAAAAGGGCGCTTCGAAAGAGGCGCCCTTTTTATTCATCTGCCTCAAACCGCTAAGCATTTTAATTTTTTTTGCAGTAAATGCATAGTCTATGCGTCTAAACCAATGAATTCTCTTTCATGGAATTGATTAAAAAAGCTAAATCCGATCCTCATGCATTTGGGGAACTCTACGAAGCGCACGTCGAAGCCGTGTATCAATTCATAGCCTTTCGGGTAAACAGTGTAAAAGATGCGGAAGATCTCACGAGCTTAATTTGGGAAAAAGCTTTTCAAAAAATCTCCCGCTTGCGTAGCGATGAAGATTTAGGATTCAAATGCTGGCTTTTTAAAATAGCGCGCAATGCATTAACCGATCATTATCGAACAAGAAAAAAGGGAGCAGAACTGGAATCTGAAAGCGCATGGATCGACCATCAACCCAATCCAAAGGAAGAAGCCGAGAGCACTTTCAAGCACGAAGAAATAAAAAGACTAATCGAAAGTCTGCCCAAAAAACAAAGAGAAACAGTGATTCTCAGCCTCTACTGCGAATATAAAAACAAAGAAATTGCTATGATTCAAAGCATTTCCGAAAAAACAGTGGCCTCAAATTTATCCAGAGGACTCAGCTTCTTAAAGCTGCATTTAGAAAAATTGCAGTAAACACTTAACTCTATCGTCTAAACCATCGCTATGAACATCAATCCTAAATTCATCGCTCAGCTCAAAGGAGCCAAAGCTCCGCTGAACTCAAAGTTTAAGGCGCGTCTTAAGCTCAATTTCATGCAGCAAGCTGAAGTCCCTCAAGGATTTTCATTTTTTAATTTGTTTAATATGAAAAGTTTTTCACTCGCTTCCCTATCAAGCGCACTCGTTTTAGCACTCGTTATTTCCGTATTTTCTTCACCCACACTCAACCCAGAAGATATTCTTGCGCAAGCAGAGGCCGTATACGAAACGGAAGGATCTCAAATCATGCACCAAAAAGTAAGCATCGAACAAGATGCGAAAGGAGGCTCCATCGTAGAAGAGTTTTGGTACGATCCAAGCGGAAACTACTATAACATTTGGTACAATAAAACGACCAAAGAATTAATCAACGGCTATCTTTATAAACTGGAAAGTGATGGGACAGCTCGCTTCTACTCCTATATGCCCAACGAAGAGGAAATCATCATCATCCTAAAAAACGGCCGATTTGAAGGGATGTCAAGCTATGACGCAACAGCTCTGAGCTGCTACCAAGTTTTTGAAAACAATGAAGACCGATACAGAGCTAACATCTTGTCTTTAGATCAAACAGATCTAGGATCGAGCCAAGGAATAGGCGCCACTCAACAAGATTTTAAAAGTCAAAATGAAGATGCATTAGCAAACTTGAGCCAATTCGGTGAACAAGAACACAGTATTCAAGAGACTAAAGCCATCATAGAAAGCTTAAAAGAAAATACGAACCTCCAATTTGAAGAGAAAAAAGAAGGTGGAAAAACATATTTTGTTTTCAAAGACCATGTAGTAAATAAAAAAGAAGATTTTGATTTTACTTTCGTCTATACCTTTGATGCTGAAAGCTATCAATTGATCCAAAAACAAGATTTCCAAAAAGACGAACTCCAAACCACTGTAAATTATGAATTAGAAATTTTGAACAGCGAAAGTTCAGATGAGGTTTACGATCCAAGTCGTTATGGACTTTATGAAAACAGTATCCTTAAAACAGTAGAGCTCATCGAAAGACCTGAATCTGGCTGTTATAACGATCTGCAGGAAAAGCTCTCTGAAGAGGAAACTGAGCAAATATTAGATGAGATTCCGGAAGAGCTCAGAATAGAGTTTCAAACAGTAGATCTTTTAAATCCAGCGTTTTAAATAGAGACGAGCTAGACAAAGGAGCGGAAGGGCAAAGACGAAAATCCCCTTGCAATAAGCAAAAAACTCTACTAAACTGCTCCAGCTAATGGGCTAAATGCCCCTAATCATTCGTTCTAAATGCCAACGATCAATCAACTCATTCGAAAACCTCGCAAAGCTCAAACTCGCAAGAGTAAAGCTCCAGCGCTTCAAGTCATTATGAACACGCTGAAGACCGTCAGTCGCCCTCTGAACTGCCCTTTCAAACGAGGGGTATGTACAAAGGTAACGACCATGACTCCTAAAAAGCCTAACTCTGCTCTTCGAAAGATTGCTCGTGTACGCTTAACAAACGGAATGGAAGTCACTGCTTATATTGGAGGAGAAGGACACAACTTACAAGAACACTCCATCGTATTGGTACGTGGAGGTCGTGTAAAAGATCTACCTGGAGTTCGTTACCATATTGTACGTGGAAGTTTGGATACTCAAGGAGTACAAAACCGACGTCAAAGCCGTTCTCTCTACGGTGCTAAAAAACCTAAGAAATAAATCTTAAGAATACATGAAAACGAAGACTACCACTTACGTCCCTCCTCACTCTGACTTCACGAGTGAAAAATTCATCAACACAATCATGTTGGATGGAAAAAAGAGCACCGCTCGTCGTATTTTCAACGACATGTTGAAAGAAATCGAAAGACGTGGGCAAAAAAATGCAAAAGAAACTTTCCTTCGAGCGATTGATAATTCAAAGCCAACAATGGAAGTCCGTCCCAAACGTGTGGGTGGAGCCGTTTATCAAGTCCCTTTTGAGGTTCCAGCTAAACGTCAACAAATGCTTTCTTTCCGTTGGATTCTTCTAGCGGCTCGCAAGAGGAAAGGAATGCCTATGTACAAACGTTTAACCGCTGAGATTCTAGAAGCGGCGGAAGGAACAGGAAGCGCTATTAAAAAGAAAGATGATGTTGAAAAAATGGCTCAAGCAAACCGTGCTTTCGCTCATTACGCTCGCTTCAACAAAAAGAAGTAGTCGTCCCCTGATCATTCAAACAATAAAACCCTGCTCAACGCAGGGTTTTTTAATACCCGTTGTCTAGGCCTAAGACTTTCTGCTAAATTGAGCTCAATCTATTTTCACGCCATGAAAAAACTTGCCTCCTTCCTTCTGCTGCTTTCCTTAACGGGATGTTCCGCTTTGACTGAGAACAGCGAAATCGAATACAACAACAAAATTGTAGAGAGCATTAATAGCGCCTCTTCCAGCTTAGAAAACAGTGCCACTCTCTACAATGAACTCATCCCCGATGTGGTCACCGAAATCACCGAAGTAGACCCCAGTCAAATACAAGTGGCTTACGATGAGGCAATATCCTCCACAGAGAGTTTAGACGATTTGCTCCAAGTCGAAAGTGGAAACATCGAGCAACAAAATGCGGTACGCCCCGCTATCGAAAATTATACTGAAGCGGCTGATGAATATCTGGAAGCTTACTTGAGCATGCTGGAATATTACAGCACAGGAACTTACAAAACGGATATAACAGGGGTAAAATCAATGGACGAAACGCTACACACGGCCTACATGGCTTTCATCCAAGCCAATAACACCTTGGTGGAGACTCTAGATCAATTTGTGGCCACAGAAAAATAAAGTCCTAAAAGTTAAAGGAAGCCTGGCGCTAGACGCCAACTCATCCCCGCCCAGAGACTCTTTTCTTGACTTCCCTGTGCCCTTCCTTAATAATGCGAGCGCTTTAAATCCAGCTTTTTGAAACGTGCAAACGACGTCTCAAAAGGCCGTTAACTTTCCCCTCTCTATGGCCGATCCAGCAACCCAAAAGTACGACACCGCACACATTCGTAACATCGGTATTGCCGCGCACATTGATGCCGGTAAAACCACCACCACAGAACGTATTCTGTTTTACACAGGACGCTCTCACAAAATTGGTGAAGTACACGAAGGAGCCGCCACCATGGACTGGATGGAACAAGAAAAAGAACGTGGAATCACCATCACCGCTGCGGCCACCACTTGTTTCTGGAAAGATATCCGCATCAACATCATCGACACCCCCGGTCACGTAGACTTCACGGTTGAAGTCGAACGTTCCATGCGTGTACTCGATGGAGCGGTAGCCGTTTTCGATGGATCTCAAGGAGTAGAACCTCAATCCGAAACCGTATGGCGCCAAGCGGATAAATACAATGTGCCTCGAATCGCCTTCGTCAACAAAATGGATAAAATGGGAGCTGATTTTTACATGTCTCTCACTTCTATCCACCAACGTCTTTCAAAAAAAGCTTTTGCTATCCAACTGCCTATCGGGCAAGACAGCAGCTTCAGCGGAATCATTGATCTTGTAGAACGTAAAGCCTATCGCTTTGAAGGAAAACACGGAGAGACCATCATCGAAATGCCCATCCCCGAAGACATGCTCGCTCAGGTGGAAGAACACCGAGCTAAAGTGGTTGAAGCCGCGGCAGAACAGGACGATGAGCTCATGAACAAATACTTAACTGGAGAAGAATTAAGCATCGATGAAATCAAACGTGGAGTGCGAAAAGGAACGGTCCTCGGGGCTCACTACCCTGTATTCTGTGGATCCGCTCTACACGACATGGGAGTACAGCTCGTGATCGATGGAGTACGGGATTACTTGCCTTCACCTCTCGACATTGGATCCATCAAAGGAACCAACCCCGACACCGATCAAGAAGAAGTTCGTCAACTCGAAAACTCCGCTCCCTTTGCGGCATTAGCCTTCAAAATTGCAACCGATCCCTTCGTAGGAAAACTCTGTTTCTTCCGTGTTTATTCCGGAAAAATGGAAGCGGGTTCCTACATTTACAACACCACTTCCGGAGATAAAGAACGTGTAGGACGTCTGGTTCGTATGCACTCCAACACTCGTGAAGAAATCAAAGAAGTGGAAGCGGGAGACATCGCGGCAGCCATTGGTCTTAAAAACACTTACACGACACCCTCTGTGACCCCGACCACCCCATTCGTCTGGAGTCCATCGACTTCCCAGAACCCGTTATTCAAATCGCTATTGAGCCAAAAACCAAGGCGGACCAAGAAAAGATGGCGATGGCCATGCAAAAACTGGCGGAAGAAGATCCTACTTTCCGTATTTCTTCCGATGAAGAAACAGGACAAACCCTCATCGCAGGAATGGGAGAATTACACCTCGACATCATCGTTGACCGTATGAAACGAGAATTCAAAGTGGAAGCCAATATTGGAGCGCCTCAAGTGGCTTACCGTGAAACTGTTCGAAAAGAAGTGGAATGTGAGGAAAAATACTCCAAGCAAACAGGAGGTCGTGGTCAATATGGCCACGTCGTCATGACGCTCTCTCCCAACGAAGCGGGGAAAGGTTACGAATTCATCAACTCTATTGTGGGAGGTAAAATTCCTCGAGAATACATCCCCGCGGTGGATAAAGGAATTAAAGAAGCCCTCACTCGTGGAATCATTGCGGGTTACCCCGTAGTGGATGTGAAAGTAGAGCTCACCGATGGTTCTTACCATGACGTGGACTCCTCTGAGTTGGCCTTCAAACTAGCCGCTTCTATCGCGTTTAAAGATGGAGCCGCTCGAGCAAATCCTGTGATTCTGGAGCCCATCATGAAAGTGGAAGTCACCACTCCGGACGATTATTTTGGAGACGTTATGGGAAACATTTCTTCTCGACGTGGACAAATCCAAGAATCTGGAAATCGTGGAATGGCTAAAATCATCAACTGTCTCGTCCCTCTTTCTGAGATGTTTGGTTACGCCACCGATCTTCGTTCAATGACTCAAGGACGCGCCAGCTATGCCATGGAATTCAGCCACTATGCTGAAGCTCCTGCAAACGTCATCGCTAAGATCAAAGCGGATCGTGGAGTAAAGAACTAAGACATTCAAAAAACAATACTATAAAAAGACGGCAAATGCCGTCTTTTTATATAGGACCAAGGCCGATCAAGACTGATTCGACCATCTTTAACCTCTTTGATGGTGCTTTCTAATAAGTTTATTCTTCAAGGCCCAACGCTCTCTCAAAAATGCCCCAAGATCTTTTTCATTTAAACACTTCTCTATCTGAGCACTTATATCCTCGACCTCAATATGAAGGGGAAATTCACGTTGACCCACAAGAGGTGGCTCCATAATCGTAAGATCCCTCACACTAAAAGGACCCCCAGAAGCTCTTAAAGCATCCAAAATAGTCCATGCTCCTCCAGAACGAGGAAAGCAGGTATGCGTCATCCATTCTAAATTATGATTTTTACCAAACCGTTCAAGGTCAGTCTTTCTCTTTTTCTCGGTAAATCGGGAACCGTCTGGAAAAAGCATCAGGCCTGAGGGAGAGTCTGAAGAAAATTGATTTTTTAAGAAATCATCTATATTGCTACGCCCTTCCCGACTGTCACGATCAATAAAAACAGCCTTATCAAGAGCGGCAAGCGCTGCTCCAACCGCATGAGCCTCTACTTGCTCCTTAAAAGATCGGGCATGATTCGGATGAAGCTCTTTTTTGACAACAAAACGAAAAGGCCCATGCTTTCTGAGCCAATCGTATAAAGTAAAAATAGACCACGTAGAAGGGTGATTAGCCATCCAAAAAACACACCCTTCAGAAGGATTAGGATTTAAGCGCAAATCAATAGGAGCAACAGATATCTCCAAAGGATGCCCTAAACGGGTCAAAATCATATCGCTCAAAGGAGGCAAAACCCTTTTCTCCCAATCAGCTACTAACTCCCACGAAACCCCCTCAGGATGCTGCTTGCCCAATGCTATAGCCTCTCGCCTAGCCTCAATAATACGAGGCATCGCTCCTAAAGAGGCATCAGCAACGCGGAGACGTCTCTCTGCAGATCTAAGCAACTCCGCTGCACGAGTGCTTGCCCCCTCCATAAAAACTGGATCTTCTTCCATAATCAAAAGCTAAGGCTAAAGCCTAACATATAATTTTAAATTGACAAGGGCTTGCGGCTCGCAAGAGGCCCTGTTTCTTCTTGATTTTAGCTTGCATAAGGCATCTGCTTCCTCTAAAATCACCTCACTTTATTATCTTTAATCGCTTAGCTCTATGACAGCTTTCGACAGATCTAAGCCGCATCTGAATGTAGGAACCATTGGTCACGTAGACCATGGTAAGACGACACTCTCCGCGGCCCTCACAGCCGTTGCCGCCGCCAACTTTGGTGGAGACAACAAAGCAATCGCTTACGACCAAATCGATAACGCCCCTGAAGAAAAGGCGCGAGGTATTACTATTGCTACCTCTCACCAAGAGTACACCACAGACAAGCGTCACTACGCTCACGTGGACTGTCCTGGTCATGCCGACTACGTTAAAAACATGATCACTGGAGCCGCTCAAATGGACGGAGCCATCCTTGTGGTTAGCGCCGCAGACGGACCAATGCCTCAAACTCGTGAACACATTTTGCTCGCTCACCAAGTGAACGTGCCTTACATCATCGTGTTCATGAACAAGATGGATATGGCTGATCCTGAAATCGCTGAACTCTCCGAAATGGAAGTTCGTGATCTTCTCAACAAGTATGGGTACCCTGGAGACACCACTCCTTTCATCAAAGGATCCGCTCTCAAGGCTCTTGAAAATCCATCTGGGCCAGATGCAGCTCCAGTATTGGAACTTCTCAAGACTCTCGATGAATACTTCCCTCTTCCAGAACGCCAACTCGACAAGCCTCTTTTGATGGCTGTAGAAGATGTGTTCTCCATTAAAGGACGTGGAACAGTAGCTACCGGTCGTATTGAACAAGGAACGGTCAACATCAATGATGAAGTTGAAATCATCGGTATCCGCGACACAAAGAAAGTCGTTTGTACTGGAGTTGAAATGTTCCGAAAACAACTCGATCGTGGTCAAGCGGGAGACAACGTAGGACTCCTCCTCCGTGGTGTTGAACGTGAAGACATCGAACGTGGACAAGTAATCTGTAAGCCTGGTTCTATCAAACCTCACACGAAGTTCGAAGGACAAATCTACATCCTCACTAAAGAGGAAGGTGGACGTCACACTCCTTTCTTCAAAGGATACAAACCTCAATTCTACATCCGTACGACTGACGTAACCGGTACTATCGAACTCCCTGCTGGAGTGGAGATGGTTATGCCTGGAGACAACATCGGAATGGTGGTAGAGCTCGGAGCTCCAGTAGCTCTCGAACAAGGAACTCGTTTCGCTATCCGTGAAGGAGGACGAACCGTAGGATCCGGAGTTGTAGGAAGCATCATTGCTTAATACCTCAAGCTAAAACTTAAAAAAGCCCTGCAGCAATGCGGGGCTTTTTTGTGATAATGAACGTAGCCCGCAGCTTGATTTTAGGAAAATGAGTAAAAACTACGTGTAAGGCTTCAAATCGATGTAAAGCAGTTTCAATATCCGCTCATGTTTCTGCTTCACATCTGGATCCACGAACCCTAGCTTTGTATAAAATACTATCGATTTTGGCTTAGAGTCTACGATCAAGAATCGTAATGGCATTATTTTCCTAGCCTCAAGACTGATGCTCACAATATCTTCAATGATGGCCCTGCCAATTCCTTTGCGCCGTTGTGATTGACATACAAGTAGCCTGCCTAATTTTATTGCAGGATGTGCAAAAGGCGCCACTTTATCATCTACTCTTAACTCATTCTTTCTAATTTCAGATGAGGTATAGGCATAATAGCCAACCAATTGATCTTGATAAAAGACATCGACGACTTTAGTTATTTCTTCATTCTGATACTTCTCTGCATCTTCAATGAAACTCCCCGCAGCAAGCTACGGGGTATCTACGGCTACTTCGTAGCCGCTACAAAAGCCTAAGCTGTTCTCGGTGAATTCGTTTGTAATTCTTACCCTGATTCTTTACGTATTGCTGTATCACTTTTTCGTTCGCATACTGTCCAACCGTGTTGATGTAATATCCACTCGTCCAAAACTGCCCTCCCCATAACATAGTCCTCACCCATGGATGCAAACGAAAAAGCTCCCGCCCTGTGATGCTTTTGATCTTCTTTATCATCTCTGAAAGTTTTGTCGTAGGTACAGTTTGAAGAAGAAAGTGTACGTGGTCCTCATCGGCTCCTATCTCAACAAATTGAACTTCAAACCGCTCCGCTATCTCTTCGCACGTCTTCTTCAAACTGTACTCCACCTCTTCACTCAAAACTTTTTGCCTGCATTTAATAGGGCACACTAAGTGATACAGCAGCAAACTCTTATTATGGCTTTTGTAGATATGTTTGCTCACGCACTCATCTTAACCCACGCAGCAAGCTGCGGGGAAATCTTTCGATTATAAAATTCAACAAGATCTTTATCAGATGAGTCACATTGAAAATACTCTGGAAGCTTACCCCCTGCATAGGGTTTGAATCTTAAGTCACTATGAGAAAGCTTTTCCACCACTTGTTTATTAACGAGAAATTTTCTTCGCCGCTTCGACTAAGCTAGTCTGTCTTTTTTGAGTCTCCAAATCCAGCTTCCTAGTGATAGAAATCTCAAATTTTCGCGCAGATTCAGAGCTTAATTCTGTCGGCTTGAGCCATTTGATGCTGTTTTTAACGGTCCCCATGGTTATGATGGTTTAGGAGGGTTATTTTAGCGAACCCGACGCATATCTGCAATAGTCGTGCAACAGGAACAAGATGAATATATACCTCCCAAAGCAAAAAATCATCGAACTTATGTTGACAGGTTTTTTGAAAGCACCTCTACCCTTTCGGAAATGATTTATTTTTAATGATAGAACCGATACA
>CAZHKJ010000026.1:9704-13716 GCA_964533115.1 uncultured Candidatus Peribacteria bacterium
TGATCGCCGTATACGCCTAATCTATAAACCATGTCCGAAGAACAAAAAAAACTGCTCGAAAAACAACTGTGGGGAGTGGCGAATGTCCTGCGAGGAAAAATGAATGCGGACGAATACAAAAACTATATTTTAGGTTTCATTTTCTACAAATACCTCTCTGAAAAACTGGAGCGTTATGTGAACGAAAAAGTGCTCATGGGCGAAAGCTTCACGTTCGCTCAAATGGACGACAGCACTAAAGAAGGAAAGGACGACCTAAATCACATCAAAAAAGCCTGTATCGATCACTTGGGCTTTTTCCTCAAACCCACCGAGCTTTTTTCTTACCTGGTCAAAAAAGGAAAAAACCAAATAAAGGGCGAAACCAACTTCATCTTAGAAGATCTCAAAAACGTACTCAACACCATTGAAAACACTTCCGCCGGAACAGCAAGTGAAGATGATTTTAAAGGGCTCTTTGAAGACATGGACCTCACCTCCAACAAACTGGGCTCTAGAACAAATGACAAAAATGAAGTGGTCACTGAAGTGCTCAGCCTACTCAATGGTATCGATTTCAAGCTGGAAGACGCAAAAAGTGACCTGCTCGGCGATGCCTATGAATATTTGATCGGTGAGTTTGCCGCCGGTGCGGGTAAAAAAGGCGGTGAGTTCTATACCCCTGCTCAAGTTTCACGTTTGCTGGCTCAAATTGTTTCCCTGGGAAAAGGGCGCATCAAATCCGCTTATGATGCCACCTGCGGTTCCGGATCTCTCTTGCTTCGTTTGGCCGAATTCACAAATGTGGCCACTTACTACGGGCAAGAACTCAATCCCACCACTTACAACCTGGCACGAATGAACATGATCTTGCACGGCGTGCACTTTGATCATTTTTCCATCCGCCAAGGAGACACCCTCAAAGACGATTTACATAAAGAGCTCAAGGCCGAAGCCATCGTCGCGAATCCTCCTTTCTCCGCTCAGTGGAAAGGAGACACCGACCCCACCCTCGCCCACGACGAACGTTTTTCTCAATATGGCCGACTGGCCCCCAAAAGTGCGGCGGATTATGCCTTTGTGACGCACATGCTCCATCACCTTGCGGACAACGGGACCATGGCCATCGTTCTTCCCCACGGAGCTCTTTTCCGCTCCGGTGCCGAAGCTCAGATTCGAAAACACATCATCGAAAAGCAGAATGTACTCGACGCCGTGATTGGACTGCCCGCCAACCTCTTTTATGGAACTTCTATTCCAGCCACCGTACTGGTCTTCAAAAAATGCCGTAAGGAAGACGAAGAGATTTTATTCATCGATGCCTCCAAAGAATTTATAAAAGAAAAGAACCAAAACAAACTCACGGATGAAAATATTCAGAAGATTTTTGAAACCTACAAGAATCGTGAGGAACTCCCCAAATACTCCCATCGTGCGAGCCTAAAAGAAATCACCGAAAACGATTACAACCTCAACATCCCCCGCTACGTAGACACCTTTGAGGAAGAGGAATCGGTGGATCTTGAAGCCGTTGCCAAACAGCTGAAAGAATTAGCCGCTCAAGAAATCACCCTTCAAAACAAGCTCGCTGAATTCTGCAATGAACTGAACATCGATAAACCGTTTTAAACCAGATGCCCATTACTGCACCAAAATCTGAGGTTCGAAAAATCCCTAAGCTCCGCTTCCCCGGGTTTAGTGGTGACTGGGAGGAGAAGAAGCTCAATAGTTTAGGGAGATTCATTTCAGGGCAAGGTTTTAGTGACAACGAGCAAGGTGGTAAGGCTGGAATACCTTTTTATAAGGTCTCTGACATGAATCTACCTGGAAATGAAAAAATCATGAATTCAGCGAATCATTATGTAACAGATGAACAAATCAAGAGGTTGAAGTACAAAGTAAATGAAGAAAAATCGATCATCTTTGCGAAAGTAGGTGCCGCCATTTTTTTAGAACGCAAACGATTAGCTGAAAAATTCTTGCTGGACAACAATATGATGGCATTTATTCCCAGTATTAATGTGGAGTTCATCCAACATCTTTTCGCCACAATAAGGCTATCACAATATGCGCAGGTCGGCGCATTGCCATCTTACAACTCAACAGACCTTGGCATCATAAAAACATCAATCCCAAGATCTAAATTAGAGCAACAAAAAATCGCCGACTTCTTAAGCTCAACAGACCAATGGATCGAAACCCTACGATCACAAAAAGAAGCTCTCGAATCCTACAAGAAAGGAATGATGCAAAAGATTTTTCACCAAGAAATCCGATTTAAAGATGATGAGGGTAAGGAGTTTCCGAAGTGGAAGGAAAAGAAGTTGGGAGAAATTTGCGGAAATATTACCACTGGAAAACTTGATGCAAATGCAATGGTGGAAAATGGAGAATATCGCTTTTATACTTGTGCGAGAGAATATTATCGAATTAATAACTACGCTTTTGATACAGAAGCCTTACTTGTCTCTGGAAATGGAGCCAATGTTGGATATATTCATTACTATAAAGGAAAATTTAATGCTTATCAAAGAACTTATGTTTTGTTTAATTTCTCTGAAGATATTCACTTCATAAAAGTTTTTATGGATCGAAATTTGCAAGAAAGAATTAGAGTTGAGGTTAATGCGGGAAATACCCCATATATCACAATGGGAACTCTAACCGAAATGGAAATATATGTTCCCCCAACCAAAGAAGAACAACAAGCCATCGCCGACTTCCTCACTTCTATCGATAAACTAATCGAATCAAAACAAAAGCAAATCACCCTAGCGGAACAATGGAAGAAAGGTTTGATGCAGAATTTATTTGTGTAAGATACTTACTATGAATATCAATAATATTTTCAAAGAATTGATGGAGCTACCCAGTGAAATTGAATGTGTAGAATGGAAAACGGCTGGCAATGATTTCAGTTTTGAAGAGCTGGGAAAATACTTCAGTGCTTTGAGTAATGAGGCGAACTTGAAAAATAAACCTTCTGCATGGCTTATTTTTGGCGTAAAAAACAACAAAGCCATCTCAGGCACACAATATCGAAAGAGCAACGAATCCTTGAATAGTCTAAAATTTGAAATTTCAACGCACACCATGAATGGAATTACTTTTACAGAGATTCATGAGCTCATAACTGAAAATTCAAAAAGAGTATTACTATTCGAAATCCCGCCCGCCCCTAAAGGCATGCCAACTTCTTGGAAGGGCCATTTTTACGCAAGAAACGGAGAAAGTTTATGCGCTCTCAGTATTGAGAAGCAGGAAAGAATACGCGCTCAAGCATCTAAAAAGGATTGGAGTGCTGAAATTTGTGCAAACGCGACCATAGAAGATCTCGACCAAGAAGCCATTCTCAAGGCACGCGCTGGTTTTATTCGTAAAAATCCAAAAATCACAGAAGAAGAAATCATGGCTTGGGATGATGTCACTTTTTTAAACAAAGCCAAAATAATAATACAGGGTCAAATCACTAGAACTGCCATTTTACTTTTGGGGAAATCTGAGTCTGAACACTTTATAAGTCCCGCTACGGCAAAAATTGCATGGATACTCAAAGACCAGAACGGGATTGAAAAAGATTACGAACATTTCAACTGTCCTCTCATTCTTTCTGTGGAAAATGTATATCAAAAAATTCGTAATTTAAGGTATAGATACATCTCTGATGGGTCTCTTTTCCCAGATGAAATAGACCGTTACGACCCTGTAACCATAAGAGAAGCGTTAAATAACTGCATTGCCCATCAAGACTACCTCATGGGAGGTAGGATCAACTTAGTAGAGAATGAGGATGGAAGTTTGATATTCACGAACTTGGGTGCTTTTATCCCAGAGACTATTGAAAATGCAATTGACTCTGATGCTCCTCCTGAATACTACAGAAATAAATTCCTTGCTCAGGCAATGGTGAACGTCAACATGATTGACACTGTCGGAAGTGGAATTAAAAAGATGTTCCTTTCCCAAAAAAATAAGCTCTTCCCCTTACCAGAGTACGATTTATCTAAGGGAAGAGTGAAGCTAACCATCATAG
>CAZHKJ010000027.1:0-13375 GCA_964533115.1 uncultured Candidatus Peribacteria bacterium
GCACTAGACCTTGCGCTTGTTGAAACTTGAATAATGCATGTTCTGTAGTTTCTCCAAAATAAGCGGTGGGTTCGATACGAAGATAGCCCAAAGCACGTAGCTCCTCTTGAAGTTGACGCACGCTTTCACCACTGTCCCCTAATCCAAGAGCGGCAGTGAATAAAATTTTCTCTTCATAAAGATCATCGTATTTCAAAAGAAGGTTTTCAGCTTTTACTTCTTGCAAAAGCACTGCCCCTTGATCTTTACTTTTGATCAAAGCATCAAATTTTTGACGAGTTCGGATTCCAAAGTGGCCGGCCCCCAGTTCATCAGGCCCACTCACAATATCAAAGTCGAGTTGGAACTGAAACACGGCTTGGGCCGTATCACTGTCATAAAAACCGCTAGGTTCTATAAATAAGTAACCCCATTTTTTAAGATACGTTTGCATTTTTAGGACCTCATCACTGCTGTTCCCATAGTAAAGATCTTCCGGGAACGTGAGTGGATTCAAAAAGATCTGAGTGGCTAAATTTTCCACCGTCGAATAAGCATCAAAATAAACCGCTTCTTCTAAGTCAGGATTCACTCCATAAACCATGACTTCAACGGTGCGTTTGCCCCATCCGAGGGCCTTGCGAAGGCCTTCATCTCCATGACCCATCCAAATATCAAGACGGTCATAGGCGTTACCGCGGTTACCGGAGGTTACAATAGCTCCACCTCGATCATGCACGGAGGTCAAACCCACTCCGGGAATATACATTTTTGTACCGAAAGCATAAGTTTTAGGAGCCGCAATCATCCCTGGAAAAACAGGAGTGCCATCCGCTCCATTGGTTCCATTCCCATTCAAGTAAATATCTCCTTCATAAGAACCCGTCACATAAGTACTCTGACCTGGGAGAGGAGAATAATACGCCGTAATAATAAAAGTTTGTAGATAGTAATCAGGTTCATCCAGAGGGGGAGGAGGCACAACATCGACTTCTTCAGCCAAAATGGCAACGGGAAGAAGTTGTACGGCCAAAACCACTGAAGTGGCGAGCAAAGCAAGAAATCGTTTGAGTTTCATTTTTTGTTTTTAGTTTTATTTTGGAATCCTGATTTTTAAATCGAGAATTCTAACCATTATAGCACAAAATCGCCTATCGCTCACCTCAGTTGCCTAGACTAAACTTAAAAATAGTGCGAGATCTTAGAGCACCGTACCTAAACGCCTGAACACCTCACGCTCTACAAATTCCTTATCTCGGCCATATTTGAGCCGAGAAAGTTGTTTATAGGCTTCTGCCGCTTCCACATCTCCTTGTTCCGTATAAGGATTCAAAGGAATAATGCTGAAGGGTTTAGAAGGCTGGGTATCAATAGAGAGTTTAATCACCGCCTTAAATTTATCCACATTAATGAGATCCTGGTCACTAAAGGTAGGCGCCATTTCCTTAGCCATATATTCAGCATCTTGAGCACCGATTTTATAAGCCATCATAGTCCCCACGTTACCAAAAATCGCATCTTTTAAGTTGGCTCCTTTACCTTTTTTAGAATCTTGCTCAAGCTGAGCCAAATACTGATGAGCCATGGCCAAACCTAAGCGATATTTACGAGCTTCAGACAAGATCACTTCAATAGAATCGGTGACATAGTTTTGGAACTCATCAATGTACAAAAAGAAATCGGTGCGTTGCTCCTTAGGAAGACGCTGACGACGCAAAGCCGCCACCTGAAGTTTAGAAACAATAATCATCCCCAATAACTTACTATTAATATCACCCGTTTCCCCTTTGGAAAGATTCATTAAAAGGATTTTTCCATTATTCATCACATCGGAAAAATCAAAAGCACTTTTGGTTTGTCCAATAATATTCCGCATCAGCCCATTCGTCACAAATTGACCGAACTTAGCCGCAAAATAAGGGATCATTTCTTGTTTTTCGCGGGCACCCGTTTTGGCCATTTGCTGTTCCCAAAAGGATTTCACAATGGGATTTTTAAGATCTTTTGTCCGTTCATTTTGGAAATCATCATCGGTAAAGAGCCGCACCATATCGGTTAAACAACCTCCATCTTTGTACTCCATTAAAGTCAAACAACCATTACGAAAGTAATCTTGAATACGAGGTCCAAATATCTCTTCATCAAAAAGTTTGATCATAATATTCATGGCATCCATAGCAACCATATCTCTCTCCTCGGGAGATTCCGCTTCCAATAAATTGAGGCCCATAGGGCGATCCAAATCGGCGGGATTAAAATAAATCACATCATCAGCGCGTTCACGGGGAATAAAAGGAATAATATCGTCAATGAGCTGCCCATGCGGATCCACCACGGCCACTCCTTTGCCATTTTTAAAGTCCTGACGAATCATCGACTGTAAAATGGAAGATTTACCCGTACCCGTTTGTCCTATCACGTAAAAATGACGGAAACGATCATCATTTTTCATCCGTATTTCAGTTTTAACTCCACGATAAATATTATGCCCGAGTAAAATCCCTTCTTTAGGAATATTTGTTGGAGGAGGAGCAATTTTATAGTTCTGCCAATTGATGTTTGGCGCGCGATTGTAACGAATGTTGGGAAGATGATAAATACTCGCAATTTCTTCAGGACAGAGAATCATGCGACTCACACCAAAAGGCCTATCCATATCCCTCATGAGAAAATGCTTTACACAGTCTGCATGATTCGTGTCTTTACTGCTCAAAGCGTTGTTTTCCGTAGTGGCATATTGCGCAAAAGCACTTTTCATAGCAGCCAGTGTCGCCGACGCTCTATTCTGAGAATTACCCACCGCAATCAAACGAAGCACAGCCTCAAAACCCACTTGGGTATTTTTTTCTTCAATCGCCTTAACTTGTTCATCCACGATGGGAGTCGTACGATTGGGAGTTTCGGAACTGGCCACAGCTTCTCCCCGGAAAAGCAGATTCAAAAGATCTCCCATCCAAACCAAGGGATTAAGATTGTGGAAAAATCCATCCGATTTACCTTCTAAAATAGATTTGGCTTTCTCACGGCCTTCTTTTTGCCAACCATTGGCAACAGGGCGGAGCACCAACTGGATGGCCGCGCCTTCCTCCGGCTCTAATTTAGAAAGAACATTCGAAATATTATTCAGAGGGTCCGCCGTCATCCGTTGATAAGTACGAATAGGCAGTGAAAAAGATTGAGAAAGACTAAGATAAGACGAAGCAACCGATGATTTCTTCTTAAATAAGTTATAATCAGGCTCTTCTTCTATATAACAATCGGCAAAAAAAGAGGTGACTTGTTTTTCAACAATGTTGATGAGGGCATGGGGCACCACAATGTAAAAATCAATCAGGCCGTTTTGAACAACGTATTCACAAGAGATGAAATCTTGTCCAAAAAAATGCCTTTTCCAAGTTCCATCTTCAATGGAAGATAGCGACTCAAAAAGCTGTTTCATTACGCCACAAGTGTCTTTAAAATCACGATTTGAGCCTCCCATGGAATCGGAATCTTGCTCTTTATCTTCTTTAGATTCTTTTTTGGGGATCCGAATCTTCAAAAAAGTCATCGAAAGACAACGTTGATAATCGGCATGATGTCGTAGATACCTTTTCCCTCCAAAAAAAGAAACAAGGAGGGCAAGGGCAGCTAGAAGGGCGTAGGGCATAGCTGTAGAAGGATAACACGAAGACTATTTCTCGTCGACCACCGTTCGAATGTGCATTTCACGCACCGATTCTTCCGGAAGACTTGAAGGGGCACCCGTGAGCAGGTCTTTGGCTCTAGAATCTTTAGGGAAAGCAATGACTTCACGAATATTCAATTCACCTCGTAAAAGCATCAGAATACGGTCAAGACCCCAGGCAATTCCACCATGAGGAGGCGCTCCATATTGAAAGGCTTCCAAGAGATGCCCAAAACGACGCTCAATTTCTATTTCAGAAATGCCTAAAACCTCAAAGATTTTTTTCTGTGTTTCTGGAGAATGAATACGAATCGAGCCTCCTCCAATCTCACTTCCATTCATGGCGATGTCATAGGCTTTAGCCAGTACATTTTTAGGGTCCGTATCGAGCAAAGCAATTTGATCATCCTTTGGTGCGGTAAACGGGTGATGAGCAGAAACCAAGCGATTCTCCTCCGCACTGTATTCAAACAAGGGGAAGTCAACCACCCAGAGCAAAGCGAGGAGATCGGGATCTCGAAGATTAAATTTATCCCCACAAGCCAAACGCACGTACCCCAAGGCATTACAAGCCACCGTAAATTCATCCGCAGCAAAAAAGACGATGTCTCCTGCTTGAGCACTCGTTCGCTCAAGAATAGCGGAAAGCTCTGTTTCACTTAAAAATTTTGCAATAGGACCTTTAACCCCTTCCGCATCCAAAGTAATATAAGCGAGTCCCTTCGCACCATAGACTCGAGCAATTTCCGTTAAATCATCAATCTCTTTACGGCTGAATTGAGCCCCTTTTTCCACACGCAAAGCCTTAACACATCCTTCTTTTTGAAGAGCGGATTTAAAAACTTGGAACTCACTGTTCTGAACAAGATCAGAAATATCCTGAATTTCCATGTCAAAACGCATATCGGGTTTATCGGTTCCAAAACGACTCATAGCCTCTTTCCAAGTCAAGCGAGGGAAGGGATCAAATTTGATTTTCTTATGAGGCACCAATTCTTTAAGGAGCTCTTTTAAAACATCTTCATTAAGAGTCATGACATCTTCCTCTTCAACAAAAGACATTTCTAAATCCATTTGAGTGAATTCGGGCTGGCGGTCTCCACGTGAATCCTCATCACGAAAACAGCGTGCAATCTGGAAATAACGATCCATCCCGGCCACCATCAACAATTGCTTGAGCTGTTGAGGAGATTGAGGGAGAACATAAAAGGTTCCCGGATAAAGACGAGCGGGAACAATAAACTCACGAGACCCCTCGGGGGTTCCTTTCATGAGCATAGGAGTTTCCACTTCCACAAAACGGCGCTCATCCATCAAGTCACGAAGACGCTTGATGAATCGATGACGAAAAACAATGTTGTCTCTCATCCGCTCTCTTCGTAAATCCAAATAACGATACTTCAGACGAGTTTCCTCGTTGACTTCTTTGTTTTGATCAATCTCAAAAGGGCTTGTTTTCGCTTTATTCAAAATCTCTAATTCACTCACAAGCACTTCAATTTCACCGGTGGAAAAATCCTTATTTTCTTGGCCGGAAGGACGTGCCCGAACGCTGCCCTTCACTTTAATCACGAATTCAGAGCGAAGCTGATTGGCTAAAGCATGAGCCTCCAACTGATAGGAGGGATCGAAAATAATCTGGGTGAGTCCATAACGATCTCTCAAGTCCACAAAAATCAAATCGCCGTGGTCTCGTCTACGGTGAACCCAACCACTTAAAGTGACCGTTTCCCCTTCATTGAGTTTACGAAGCTCCCCGCAAGTATGAGTTCTATACATAGTAGACGTTAAAATTCTCGCTCATTGTAAAGGCGAGTGCGTTAAGGAACAAGCAAGTTTTTAAGACTAAGCTTTAAATCAGAATCCACCTCTACTCCGAAGGGAACTTTGACACGTTTTAATTTATCTCCGGCAGGGATATGAATTTCGGTCACCCTTTCACCCTTATGTGCCTCTAAAAGCTCTTTTAATTTTTGTAGAGTGCTAGGGGAGGTACCTTCACTTAAGGTAATAATAAAAGGCTCAAGCTTTATTTCATTAACTGCATTATTTTCATCTGTAGGGACGAGCAAATCCAAAACCTCGCTAGCCTCTTCCGGCAATTCTTCCGTCACCTCGGGACGTAGGGGAGGAACTCCCACAATACGATCCTTAGAGTCAAACAAGCCTTTCTCTTTAGCCGAACGAATCATGGAGTCCAAAGAAAGCACTTTAATAGATTCCACAATCAGTTGATAATCTTCACCTCTTTTATCCAAACGCCCTTCCATAGAATAGAGTTTTTCTTCAAAAAGATCTTGCCCAAAAGCATCATAAGATCGAGGGAAAAGCACAAAGGGGATACGAGTTTCCCTTTGCCTTGAAAATAAGACTTCATACCTTGCAAAGGATGCCCACTCACATAAAGTCCCACGTAATCTTTTTCCCATCGAAAACGCTGAGAACTATCGGCAACAGGGGTAGCTTTAAAATGAAGAGGACTGATTTCTTCCTCTTGCATCATCCCAAAAATATCGGTCTGACCTTCCAAAAGAGAGGCTTGAATATTTTTAGAGTAATTGGCAATTTCTTCGTAATTAGCCGCCAATGCCGCTCTTTCACCCAATCCATCCATGGCCCCGGAGTAAGCTAAACACTCCAAGCTTTTTTTATTTAAAAGTTTGGAAGGAACGCGACGAGCAAAATCCTCAATCTTGGTGAATTTCCCTCCATCCTCACGTGCATGGATAATCGCACGAACAGGGCCTTCACCCATACCTTTAATGGCCATAAGCCCAAAACGAATGGTTTTATCATCCACAACCGTAAAATGAGCGCGAGATTCATTGACGTCCGGAGCTAAAACAGAAATGCCCATGTTCCGGCATTCTTCAATCTCAATCACAATACGGTCGGTGTTATCGGCATCCGAAGTTAAAAGGGCCGCCATGAATTCAGCAGGATAGTGTGCTTTTAAATAAGCGGTTTGATAAGCGATGAGAGCATAACAAGCCGCATGAGATTTATTAAATCCATATCCGGCAAAGGGCTCGACCACCTCATCAAAAATCTTAATTGCCAGTTTTTCTTCCCGACCTTGAGTGACCGCTCCACTAATAAATTTTTCACGTTGAGCCATAAGCTCTGAAGCCACTTTCTTTCCGATGGCTCGGCGGAGCAAGTCCGCCTCGCCCAAGCTGAATCCAGCAAACTGTTTGGCAATTTCTAAAATCTGTTCTTGATAGATGGCAATTCCATAGGTCTCTTCTAGAACAGAGCGCACGGAATCATGCAAATACGTCACCTTTTTCTTGCCATGTTTCCCATCAATATACGTGGAAATAAACTGCATAGGACCCGGCCTATACAGCGAAACCATAGCAATAATATCTAAAAATTCCGTAGGTTTAAGCTCTCTCAAATAACGCTTCATCCCAGCGGATTCCAATTGAAAAACCCCCGTGGTTTCCCCACGTTGAAGGAGTTCATAAGTTTTTTTATCGTCCATCGGCAGCTCTTCAAGATTGATCTTTAGATCGGGATGTGTACGTTTTAAAATGCCCAAAGTCGTCTCAAGAATGGTCAAATTCTTCAAGCCCAAAAAGTCCATTTTTAGAAGACCCAACTCTTCGCAAGGCTTCATGGAGTATTGGGTCACAATACCGTCGCCATCTCCTGTAGCTTTTTGCAGGGGAGTGTGATCGACCAAAGGATCTCTTGAAATGATCACGGCACACGCATGAGTTCCCACTTGTCGAATAGTGCCTTCCAGCTTAATAGCGGTATTCAAAATCTCTTGAGTAGAGCTTTCTTCTTTATAGATTTTAGAAAGTTCAGGGTCATTTTCCACCGATTCACTCAACGGAGCATATTTACCCAAAATCGCAGGAGGGACCATTTTAGCAATGCGATCCACTTCAGAGTAGGAGTACCCCAAGGCCCGTCCGGCATCACGAATAGCCGCTTTAGGCGCTAAGGTTCCAAAAGTAATGATTTGAGCCACTCGATCTTCTCCATATTTTTGAGTCACATAACGAAGCACATCATCCCGTTTAGTATCCGCAAAATCGACGTCGATATCCGGCATAGAAACACGTTCAGGATTCAAAAATCGCTCAAAAAGCAGCCGATATTTAATCGGATCCAAGTCGGTAATCCTCAAACAATAGGCAATAATAGAACCCGCCGCGCTCCCACGACCCGGCCCTACCACAATGCCATTTTTCTTGGCGTAACGAATAAAATCGTGAACGATCAAAAAGTAAGCATCAAAACCCATCTTGTGAATGGTTTCCAATTCAAAATCCAAACGCAACTGAGCTTCCTCACTGGGATTTTCCCCATAACGCTCCTTAAAACCTTCTTCGCATAAATGACGCAAATAGGATTGAGGATCTTCCTCTCCGGTATCAAAATGGGGGATTAAGTGCTCACCAAACTTTAAATTCACTTCACATTGTTCGGCAATCTTTAAGGTATTTTGTACGGCTTCCGGACAAAAACGAAAAGACTCCACCATATCCTCGGGAGTCCGCATGGAATAATTCCCATTATAACGCAAACGGCCTTCATCCTTCACGGTTTTTTGACTTTGCACGCAAATCAAAACATCATGCGCCTCCGCATCGCCTGGATTCACATAATGACAGTCATTGGCAGCCACCACAGGGGCATTCAACTCCTTAGAAAGTTCCATAAGCTTACTGTTCACAATGCTCCAATTGGCAATTTCCGGATGATGCTGAAGCTCTAGGTAAAAAAATTCTTTCCCAAAAATCTCCTGGTACACTGTAATGGCTTCGCGAGCTTTATCCATTTGATTCTCCAAAATGAATTTAGGAATCACTCCACCCAAACTTCCCGAAAGCGCGATCAAACCGGAAGAGTGTCGGCGCAAAAGATCCTCATCAATACGAGGTTTATAGTAAAAACCCTCCAAAGCGCCTATTGTACAGAGCTTCATCAAATTTTGATAGCCTTCATTATTACGAGCCAAGAGCACCAAAGAAGAGTAACGATTTTCAGGAGTTTTATTGCTCAAACCTAAAGGCGCCAAATAAATTTCTACGCCCAAGATGGGTTTAATCCCCGCGGCCTTACAAGCCTTGTAAAATTCCACCGCTCCATAAAAAACTCCGCTATCGGTTATAGCGACCGCTTGCGCTCCTTGCTTGACCGCCATCTCCACATATTCTTTAGGTTTAGCGAGCCCGGTAAGAATGCTGTAATGAGTGTGATTATGAAGATGAATAAAACTCATGGGGCTTGTTTCAAGGTTTCTTGCAGCCATAAATTAAGGGCCGAAGAAAAATCCGAAATAAAAGGGATTTCACCTAAAACCGTATTCAAAACAAATCCGAGTGAAGATAAAAACAAAGCGGTACCGAGCAAGAAACCGAGACCATGAAAAGTACCCGCCCAAAAGTTGCGAAAGGCAATCGCCCATGGATTTGAAAGATAACGAACAAAATATTTAAACTCTCTTTCATGATCAATATTAAAACTGATCTGAGCCAAAGAGACATTTTTCTTTTTCTTAGCTTTGAAAAGGCGAGGAAAGAAGTTCATAACACTGCAGTAATGGTGCTCGGGGAGAGACTTGAACTCTCACACCCGAAGGTACTAGCTCCTAAGGCTAGCGCGTCTGCCATTTCGCCACCCGAGCACTCAAAGAGTGTATCGGAAAAAAGCATACCAATGCAAGCTATTGACAAAATAGTGGTATAACCGTAGAGTGCGACTCTGGATCAAAAGCAAATGATGAAAAGAAAACAATTTTCTATTGACGCTTGAGGCAAGGCCCAATATCGTGAGTACACTCCAGAAGCACTTTTTTACAGATAAAGAAATGACTAATTTGATCACCTCACAAGTCCCTGTACTCAAACTCAACCTTTCAGAAATCATCGATGACATCTTCATGGTGCTGACTGAGAAGGAAAAAGAGGTGGTGGTTCAACGTTTTTCATTAGATAATAAAGAAAAACGCACGCTTGAAAGCATTGGAAAAAGCTTCAATGTCACTCGTGAACGTGTACGCCAAATCGAAAAAATTGCTCTTGGAAAATTAAGACGAACGGTCAATAGCAGCAAGTTAAAATACATTCATGAAGTTTCCGAAGCTATTCTTAAAGAGAATGGAGGGCTTCTTTTAGAAGACCATCTTGTTCAAAAAATTCTTGCCCTCATCGAGAAAACCGTAGATGTAGATGCTCAAATCGTACGTTTAGCGCTCACCATTTGTCCAAACATCACTTCTCTAGAAAAGAATAATTTGTATCGATTGGCTTGGCACCTCACAAGCATCGGCGAAAACGTGATCGAAAATATTCTCACCAACGCGTATGAAGCCCTCAAAACGAATAAAGAAGTACTCAGCACGGAAGAAATGCTAAGAGCAATGTCCAAGACCAAAGCTGCTCAAGAACTGAATTTAAGCGACGATTTCTTTGTAGCCGCACTCTCCATTGATGAACGAATGAAACAAGTGGAAGCAGGCTATGGCTTAGTCGTATGGAGACACATCAATCCAAAAAGTATTCGAGATAAAGCACTCATTGTTTTAAGAAAGGAAGAAAAACCACTTCACTTCGTTGATATTGCAAAAAAAATAATGGAAAGTCATTTCGATAAAAAGAAAGTGACCGTCCAAGCCGTACACAATGAATTGATCCGTTACCCTCAATTTGTTTTAGTGGGTCGTGGTCTCTATGCTTTAAAAGAATGGGGTTATGAAGATGGTACAGTAACCGACATCATCGAAGCTTTGCTCGCAAAAAAGAGCCCTATGACCAAGCAAGACATCATCAAAGGAGTACTCAAGCAACGCCGTGTGAAGAAGGGAACAATCTCTCTAAATCTACAGAAAAACCCACAATTTATACGTGTGGGACGTGCGGTCTATGCATTAGACCTTTCTAAAAAAATAGGCTAAGCCTCATCATGGCGGAAAAAACACTGTTCCAAAAAATCATCGACAGAGAAATTCCTGCCGATTTTGTTCATGAAGATGAACTTTGTGTCGCCATCAAAGATTTGTACCCCAAAGCACCCATCCATTTTTTAGTGATTCCCAGAAAACCCATTCCAAGCATAGACGAGGTGGAAGAATCTGAAAAAGATCTGCTTTCTCATCTCTTAATGGTCGGCAAAAAACTCGCAAAAGACCACGGCTGCGCCGGATACCGTCTTCAATTCAATGTGGGCGAAAAGGGAGGGCAAGTCATTTTCCACCTTCATTTACACATGATGGGGTGGCGCTAAGGGGATCATGCAAAATGATGCACCACCTTAAGCCAAATCTCTTTCAGCAGTTCATAACCGGCCTGAGCGGCAATATCCAGTTGACGGACCACCGCTCGAAGTTGGGCTAAAGCCTGGCTGAGGAGATAATAATCTTTTTTAGAATGATAAGAATGGATTTCTCGCTGAAGTTGATCCTTTCTTTGAACAAGAACTTTCTGCACTTCCTGATGCATGACTTTATAAACAGGAGCCGTCTTCAACAATCTGTTACGCAGAAGTTCCCGCTCGGAAAAATCAGCCCCTTGTGAGTTTTGAGCGGTGTGCTGACCGGAACCAGAACTTGCCCCCTGTTCAGAGGGACGTTCAGAAGCCACTTCACTCAATTGCCCCCCCAGCATTCCTAATTCATCGTCAAGACCACCCTCCAAATCGATCAGAGGCTGATCAAGCAAAGAGGAAGAGTGATCTTCTAAAGCCGCGGGATGGGGGCGAATGGTTTTCATAAGTTATCACTTATAGTATCATCTTTTAAAAGAAAAGTCGATTGCAGAAAGTCGAATGAAACTTTAATCTATACGCATGAGAGAGTTATCAAAAAATTTCGAAGCCAAAGGCGCAGAAGAAAAATTATATGAAATGTGGGAAAATTCGGGTGCTTTTGCTCCGAGTGCAGATCCTGAAAAAAAACCCTACAGCATCCTATTGCCTCCACCCAATGCCACAGGGACCCTGCATCTAGGTCACGCAACCATGCTGGCTCTTCAGGACATTCTCATCCGCTTTAAACGGATGCAAGGTTTTGCGACGCTTTGGTTGCCAGGAACGGACCACGCCGCCATCGCCACACAAAGTGTAGTTGAAAAAAAACTACAAGAGGCAGGAATAAAAAATCCACGTCAGGAATTAGGACGCGAAGCTTTACTAGAAGAAATCCGCCATTTTGTAGAGGGAAGCAAGTCAACCATTCGCAACCAAATGCGTAAAATGGGCGCGAGCGTGGACTGGTCACGCGAACGTTACACCTTTAGTGAAGATATGAATCATGCGGTGAATGATTTTTTTAGCATGATGTACGAGGATGGACTGATTTATCGGGGAGATCGCATTGTGAATTGGGACCCAAAAATGCAAACCACCGTAGCTGATGATGAACTGGAGTACGAAGAAGAAAAAACGCCTTTTTATTATTTCAAATACGGGCCTATTGTTATAGGAACGGCTCGACCGGAAACAAAATTTGGAGATAAAATTATTGTGGTTCATCCTGAGGATAAACGTTATCAAAATCTCATTGGAAAAGAATTTGAAGTAGAATGGATTGAAGGAAAAATTCAAGCCACCGTTATTGCGGACGAATGCATCGATATGGATTTAGGAACAGGAGCGATGACCATTACTCCGGCCCACAGTATGGTGGATTTTGAAATAGCCCAAAAACATGGCTTCGAAAAACCTCAAATCATCGATCTCAATGGAAAAATTCGCCCTGAATGGAGTAAAAGCTGCGCGGGACTCAGAACAGGAGAAGCGCGCAAGAAAGTAGTGGAGATCTTAAAAGAGAAGGGCCTTTTAGAACGCATCGATGAAAACTATATGCATAAAATTGCGGTCAATTACCGTGGGAAGGGAGTCGTCGAACCACAAATCCTTAAACAATGGTTTGTGGATGTAAATAAGCCCATCATCGACTGGAAAGGGAAAAATCAAAGCATTAAAGAAGTCTTACAAGATGTAGTGCATTCAAAAATGATCCGTATCATTCCGGAACATTTTGAAAAAACCTATTTTCATTGGATCGATAATCTTCGCGACTGGTGTATTTCTCGACAAATCTGGTGGGGACACCGTATCCCTGTTTGGTACAAAGGAGAAGAATTAAAGGTAGGAGAGGAGTCACCCGGGAAAGAGTGGGTTCAAGATGAAGACACGCTCGACACGTGGTTTTCTTCTGCGCTCTGGACTTTTTCGACCCTGGGGTGGCCACAAAAAACCGAAGATCTACTGCGTTTCACTCCTTCGAGCGTTTTAGAAACAGGCTACGACATCCTTTTCTTTTGGGTGGCACGAATGATTTTAGCCTCAAGCTACGCCCTTCGAAAATCCGGCTTTCCAGAAGAAAAGTCCATCCCATTTAAAGATGTTTACCTGCATGGTTTGATCCGAGACATCAACGGTAAAAAAATGAGCAAGTCTCGACCCGAAACCTGCATAGATCCTCTAGATATGATTGAGAAATATGGAACGGATGCGATCCGCCTCAGTCTGGTCATCGGATCCACACCGGGAAACGATATGCGACTATACGAAGAAAAGATCGCCGGATTCCGTAATTTTGTAAATAAAATATGGAATGGAGCGCGCTTTGTGGGGATGAATCTCAGTGAAAACAGTTCAAAAGAAATAGAACTCAAAACCCTATCCCGTGCGGATAAATGGATATTAAGCCAATTAAATAAAGTCAACGAGAAAGTAACGATTCATCTGGAAAGCTATCAATTTTCAGAG
>CAZHKJ010000028.1:0-5596 GCA_964533115.1 uncultured Candidatus Peribacteria bacterium
CCAAGAATTTCAATTGGAGTGTAAGACTGTTGTTGAGGTTTTGCACTGTCTTCTTCTGCTTTTGCTTTAGCCGCAATTTTCTCGAAATCGCTCATGAATTCAGGTTCTACAGGAGCTTCATCACGATTGAATATATTGAAATAAGATTCCAAAACTTTTCCAGCGAACTTTAATGCTTCTTCCGGAGTCAAAGATCCATTGGTCTTTACTTCTAGCAATAATTTATCGAGGTCTGTTTTTTGTCCTACACGAGTCGATTCAACGTTGTAGTGAATACGAGCGAGAGGGGAGAATACCGCATCAATATCGATCATTTCGGCATCGTCTCCTTGCTTGTCTCCAATCAAGGCTGCACGGTATCCGACTCCTTTTTCAATACGGATTTCCATTTCAAGTGAGCCGCCTTTATCAAGCGTCGTGATATAGAGCTCTGGATTATGAATCGTTACACCAGAAGGTGTTTCGATGTCTCCAGCGGTGACTACGCCAGGATTCTTCATTTTCAATGTCAGTGTTTGATGAGTAGCTCCATCTAAACTGAGAGCGAGCTGCTTTAAGTTTAGCATCATGTCTAGAACGCTGTCTTTCACTCCTTTAAGAGTAGTGTATTCATGCGTTACTCCTTTCACTTTAATGCCGGTGACGGCAACACCGGGAAGGGAAGAAAGCATTACGCGGCGAAGACCATTCCCAAGCGTTGCTCCATACCCTTGTGGAAGAGGGCTAATGGTGAACGTGGAGTGGAAGCCCCCCATCTTCTGTTGAGAGATTTTGGGAAGACCGATTTCTTCTTGGATGATATGCATATCAAGAAGGTTATGGGATTATTTAGAGTAATACTCAACGACCAGCTGAGTATCAATGAGTTGATCGAGATCTTCTGCTTCAGGCAGAGCGCTCACTTCTGTTTTTAGATTTTTTTGTTCGGATTTAAGCCAGCGAGCTGAACCAAAATCTTTATCTTCTTTAACTCCAATGAAGAGAGGACTGGACTTTGACTTTTCTCTTACTTCTATGAGGTCACCTTCTCGAACTTGAATGGAAGGGATGCTAACTCGACGACCATTCATGGTCCAGAGGCCATGATTTACGGTTTGACGAGCCTGAGCACGAGTTTTAGCAAATCCAGCACGATAAATAACGTTATCCAGACGACTTTCAATCATTTTTAAGAGAGCGAGACCTGTTGCTTCTTTTTTCGTTACCGCCTTTAAGTAGTAATTACGAAGTTGCTTTTCGGTAAGTCCATACATTAAACGCAATTTTTGCTTTTCAACCAATTGCTTCTTATATTCAGAAGCTTTACCTTGGCGACTTGCTCCATGCATTCCTGGGGCGTTTGGGCGCTTTTCGAGCAGGGCGGACATCTTTGCAGTTCCAAAGATATCAACTCCGAAGCGTCGTACGAGGCGTCCTTTTGGTCCAGTATATCGAGACATTTTATTGAGGTTTTACTGATTAATACTATACACGACGAGTGCGAGGTTGACGGCAACCGTTGTGAGGAACGGGGGTGGTGTCCACGATCTTAAGGATGGTGATCCCTTGAGCGATTAGGCCACGAAGGGCTTGCTCTCGGCCATGACCGACTCCTTTTACGTAGACATCTCCCTTTTCAAAACCGTAAGCTTTCGCTTTTTCAGCTGCTGCTTCTGCTGCCATTTGAGCTGCATAAGGAGTTCCTTTTTTAGAACCCTTGAACCCGCAAGATCCAGAAGTAGCCCATGAAACCGCTTTACCCTCTGCATCTGTAAAAGTGACTATCGTGTTATTGAATCCAGCTTGCACATAAATAGATCCATTCACTACTGTTTTTCTTTTATTACGTCGAACCGTCTTCTTTTCCTCTCCAGCTGCTGGATCTGCGCCTGCACCTGTAGAATTTGAAGCAGTTGAAGCTGCCGTTTGTTCCGTTTTTTTCTTATTTTCTTCAGTCATAGTGAATTAAGAGAATTACTTGGTTTCTTTTTTACGTCCGCTACCCATCGTCATACGTTTACCACGTTTAGTACGAGCATTCGTCTTAGTACGCTGTCCACGAGAAGGCAGACGTTTTTTATGACGGAAACCTCGGTAAGAACCGACATCCTGCAGACGCTTGATGTCCATTTGTACTTTACGTCGCAAGTCTCCTTCTGTTCGTAATTTTGTTAAAGCATCACGAAGTTTAGCAAGATCCTCTTCACTTAAATCTTTTATCTTCTTATCTAAATTGATGTTCAACTCTCCAAGGATCTTTTTTGAGAGAGAACGCCCAACACCATGGATGTAGGTTAGCCCTACCTCAACGCGTTTTTCCATCGGAAGCTGTACTCCAGCGAGACGAACCATATTAGTAATTTAGAGAAACGTTTATAATAAAGAATTTTTCCGAACTTAACCCTGGCGCTGTTTGTGCTTAGGATTGTCACAAATGATACGAATCACCCCTTTTCGGCGGATTTTTCGGCATTTGTCGCAAATGTTTTTGACTGAAGATCGGACTTTCATTTTTGAGTATTTTCTAAGGATTCAATGGGGGCTGTCTCAGATGGAACGACTACCGATGCTTCTTGGATTGGCATTGGCCCGCCTTTCTTGTGGCGGAAAACAATACGCCCCTTCGATAGATCGTAAGGCGTTAACTCGACGGTGACCGCATCTCCTGGAATGATTCGGATATAATTGATCCGCATTTTTCCTGAGAGGTGACAAAGCACAACGTGGTCAGTCGGGTAGGCCGGGTCGTCCAGTCTTATTTTGAAGGTTGTGTTGGGTAGACATTCTACCACCACTCCCTTTATCTGGATGACTTGTTTTGTCATTGATGACTTTGAGAACAAAAGCACGGGGATTCTACATGCCTGTTTTGTCTTTTGCAAGAGGATTTTCGAATAAATTTTTAGGTTGTCACTTCTCGTGGTTTTGCTATAGTGCCTCTACGCCATGACTAAAAATGAAACCACTCCCGTTATTGATCCTTTGCGTCGTCGAATGCGGCTGCAAACCATCTTTATTGTAATGCTTTCTTTTGCTTTCCTTTTGCAATGCATTCAACTGTATAGGTTTCAAGCTCGTATCGATTTTATTGATGAGTTAGGTGCTCAACAGGGATTGGAGCTGGGTTCAGGACTTTTTGATCAGGAAGAGGAGGAAAGTTCTTCTCTCAATACGCTCATGTTTAGTTTTGTTCAAAATCTAGGTGCTTATGAAAAAAATAAGCTACGTTATGAAGCGAATCTTGCTGTGTTGCAAGAAAGTATTAAAACAACAGACCTCAGCCCTTATGGATTGACTTTGGAGAATCCAGAGGGGACTTATGATGAGGCCGCTTTAAGCTATGATTTTGTTGATTCGATTTCCGGCGTTACTCTTTTGAGTATTTCTTTAGCTTATGATGGAATTCTTTCGGCATCTACTTATAATGCCGAGCTGACTTTACAGAATCGAGAGTCTGCTGCTCAAAGTTTTGCCGATGTTTTAGCTGTTTTTTCTACGGATTTAAATACTTTACGTCAAAGTGTTGATGGCGTGAATGCCACTCGTCAAGCTCTTCAGGATTTTTTGATATCAGAGCAGATGACCACTCTTTTGGCTGAAAAGAAGATGACGATTGCTTCGGAAACGGAAACAGATGAGAACTACAGTGTGCTTCTTTTGAACTCAGATGAAGTTTCTCTGGTGGAGTGGCGTGTCTCTAAAACAAGTATGGGCTTGAGTTTTGAAAGTTTAGATCCTGCGCAAACTTTGTTGGTCGATTTGGCGAATCCTGAATCGCAGTCAGAAGTTCTTGCTCTTTTGCAGAGTGTGGATGCACGTAGTGCTCTAGAGAAGAATGTGGATGCTCAAAAAGAAGAATTAGCCATGATTCTTTCAGACCCCGCTTTTGTGGAAACTTTAAATACGGTGGGGCTTTATTTTGGACCTGTTCTTGAGACTGAACTTCGATTGGAATACCCTCTTTTCAACTCTGACAATCAAGTCCTTCGCATTCTTATTTTAGATAAAACTACCGGTGAAATAAAAGTGAGTTCTCCTGATGGGACTGAACTTCAAGATTTGGCTTATTCGATCATGATGCTTGAACCTTCAAGTAAAAAAAAACTCTCGACTTACCTGGTTTGATTCCCGATTACGTTGGACTCTTTGATGATCCTGATGAATTCAATGTGCTTTTGATGGGTAAGCATGGATCCAATGTAGACACGATTATTTTTGCGAATGTAGACACTCAAACCCAAGAAGTCACTCTCGTTAGTATCCCTCGAGATCTTTATTATAATAATGCTAAAATCAATAGTTATTATGGAACCAAGGGGATGGAGGCTCAGATCTCTGCCGTTGAGGCAGTGACGGGTTATAATGTTGACCACTATGCTCTTATCGATATGTATGTGTTTAGGGATGTGATCGATTTGCTTGGAGGAGTCGAAGTGACTCTTTCTGAAAACTTGATTGATCCTACCTATAGAACTTGTGACGGGGATATTTGCTCCACTCTCTATTACCAGGCAGGCTTACACCACCTTGATGGGACTGAGGCTCTTCGCATTGCTCGATCCAGACACACCACTTCCGATTACTCTCGAGCAGAACGCCAACAGCTTATTTTACAGGGGATTCAAGATCGTATCCGTAATTTAGGATTGAGTGATGCAGGGACGCTATTGAGCGTTGTGGACACTGTAGTGGAATCTGTAGAAACGGATATGACGGTCACCGAAGTGCTTCAGTATATTATTAAATACCAAAACTACTCCATTGATGGAGGGAATGTGATTTCTACGGGGAATGTATTAGGAGCCGTTCCTGTTCCTGTAAACTATGTGACTTCTCATCCTATCCGCGTATGTGAAGATGAAACGAAGCCAGAAACTTGTAAAGACGGCTACGCCATTGATACCCTTCAGCCTCGTGGAGGAAATTGGAATGTGATTCGCTGGTGGGTGAATGATTTACTGACGGAATAGGGGGCTCTAGTCGGTCTGTCCATTTTGACCTAGATTCTCTTCTCTCCCGGTCTCAAGGTCAAGACTTCGTAACCCTTTTCGGTGACGAGGATGGTATGTTCATGTTGGATAGCTAAACTTCCATCTTCCGTGACGATGTTCCAGTCATCATCCAGAGTTTCAATTTTTCCATTTCCAGCGCAGATAATGGGTTCAATCGCGATGGTCATTCCTGCTCGTAATTGGGTGCCTTCTCCGGGCTCGCCGTAATTGAGTATGTAGGGGCGTTCATGTAAATCTTTGCCTATACCATGCCCAGTGAGTTCAGCGATCACGTTGAAGCCTGCTGCTTCTACTACGGTTTGGATGGCGTGTCCGATGTCTCCAATATGCACTCCATCTTTCACTTGATCGATTCCTGCCCACATGGCTTTGATGCAGGTCTCGACTAGATTTTTTGCTAGTTCTGATGTTTTTCCACCCACGATCACCGCTACCGCTGAATCGCTGTTCATCCCTTCCACGATGACTCCTCCATCAATGGAAAGAATGTCGCCTTCTTTTAAAGGGTGACTATTAGGGATGGTGTGGACCACTTCATCGTTTACTGGAGTACATAAAATGGCGGGGTAGCCATGGTAGCCTTTGAATCCCGGCTGCACTTTATA
>CAZHKJ010000028.1:5606-12881 GCA_964533115.1 uncultured Candidatus Peribacteria bacterium
AGTTCTGCTGCTTTACTGTTCAGTTCAAGAGTGCTTATTCCAGGCACAGCCATTTTCTCCAGTTCGGCCAAAATAAGACCTAAGATACGACCACTTTCACGTGCAGCCTTTAGCTCTTGTGCATTTTTTACTTTAGTCATTGCCATTGGAAGTCGGTTTTAAGGACTTCCTGAATGTTGTTTGTTACCGCATCGATGCTCTGCTCGCCTTTAACCATAAACATTTTCCCTTCGATTTTGTAAGCTTCAATCACGGGCATGGTTTTTTCGATGAAGGTGTCTAGTCGTACGCGAATCGCTTCAGGAGTGTCATCTTGTCGGGTCACTAAGGTACTGGCATCTTTTTCGCAGGTATTGTTGCTGTAGCTCGCAGGATAGATGGTTTTGCATTGTGGGCAAATGCGGCGAGTGGTGAGCCTTTTTATGGCTTCTGCTTCTGTGAGCTCAATGAGCAGTCCTTTGAAGGAACGAGCTTCTTTTAACATGAGCGCATCGAATTGTTCTTTTTGATCATCACTTCGGGGGATTCCATCAAAGAGAGCGGATTTTCCAGCGGGCAGTCGATGTAAAAAAGCAGCGATGATTTCCATCACTACTTCTGTTGGGACTAGATTTCCCGCTTCCATGATGCTTTTTACTTTACGCGCTAAATCACTGTCTTCGGTAGCTAGACGACGTAGTTCCGCTCCGGTTTCAAATACTTCAAGACCACAGTGTTCTGCAATCCGTTGACTTTGAGTTCCTTTCCCTGAGCCCTGCATTCCAAAGAGTACTAAATCCATATGAATGTGCACAAGACCAGTGCGAGTTACCCTTTATAGAAACGCTCGTAGTGATGGGTGAGCAACTGAGCGTTGATTTGACGAACGAGATCTAAAACCACTCCAACTACGATGAGGATTCCTGCGCCACTGATGAGCGTGGGGATACCTCCTATATTGAGTTCGGTGAAGATGAGCTGAATCACAATAGGCAACACTCCCACTAAACCGATCATTGTTCCCCCAAAGAGATTGAGGTGATTGGAAACTTTAGCTAAATATTCTGCTGTTTCTTTCCCTGGGCGTAGTCCGGGTATAAAGCCGCCACGTTTGTGAATGTTTTCAGCTACTTCTTCTGGTTTGAATACAATACTGACGTAAAAATAAGTGAAGCCGATGACGAGCAAGAAATAAACAATACTGTAGGTCCAGCTTTGAGCATTGAGTTGAGTGGTTGCTACTCTTCCGATGGCCTTTACCCATTCTGCATCGGCGTACAAAAGGAATTGCCCAATGATGGAAGGGAAGGTGATGAGAGAAACTGCGAAAATGATGGGGATCATTCCCGCTTGATTCACACGGATAGGAAGAAAGGATTGTTCCACTTTACTTCGTCCACGTTGACCTGCATAGGTGACAGGGATACGACGCTGCCCTTCAGTGAAGAGGACGATGAGTAAGATGAAGATTAAACTGAGGAGAATGATTCCTACAAAAGGGAGTAAGCGTTCAGGTTCAGCTTGAGCGAGTCTTAGTGCGGGTCCGACTGTTGGAGGAATAGAAGCAAGAATACCTGCAAAAATAATGATGGAAGTCCCATTTCCAATTCCTCGTTCAGAGATCAGTTCTCCCAGCCACATGAGGAGTAGAGTTCCTACGGTTACGGTAAACATGATGGGCAAAATGGTGGTAGGCTCGTTGATATTTTGAATGATTTCTATTTGTGATTGAGAGTTGATCAAAGCAATCATTCCGTAAGATTGAATGAACGCGAGAGGTAAGGTGAGCCAACGGGTGTATCGATTCAGTTTACGGCGACCTTCTTGTCCTTCTTTTGAAATTTCTTCTAAGCGAGGCACGATCACCGTTAATAATTGAATGATAATGGAGGCATTGATGTAAGGAGAAAGTCCCATCAGAACGATGGAGAAATTCTCTCCAGTACCTCCTGTTAATAGGCTAAATGCCCCCAGGAGAGAATTTTGATCAAAAACATATTGAAGAGCCTCTTTATTGACTTCGGGTATGCTGATGTGAGTCAATATACGATAAAAAGCCACTATACCTAAAGTAAAGAGGATCTTTTTACGAAGATCTTTTGAATGCCAGATTTGTTGAAGTACATTCATTGGTTATGCCGCGTTTATTGTTCAAACTTTTCAAGAAGAGTGACTGTTGCACCCGCTTTTTCTGCTTTTTTGATGGCAGAAGCTGAAGCGCAATCCACAACGATTTTTAGTTTAGACTTCAATTCTCCTGTTCCAAGTAACTTAATTTTACCTGTTTTTTTGATCACATTTTTTTCTTTCAAAGTTTTAACGTCTACCGTTTCGCCATCTTCAAAGGCATTCAGTTGATTCAAATTAAGGGCCAGATAAGTTTCTTTATTAGGATTCAAGAAACCTTTGAGTTTAGGCATACGACGAGAAAGGGGAGTTTGACCTCCTTCGAATCCTGGACGAACACCACCACCAGAACGAGCACCTTGTCCTTTCATTCCGCGTCCGGAGTAATTACCATGAGTTTGACCACGCCCTCGACGAATTCGAGTTTTTGTACTACCAGGAGTGGGTTTGAGTGTATGTTGTTGCATAGGGAAGGACTTCTAAGGGTTATTCTTTTTGAGTTGCTTTCTTTGAAGGAAGATTTTTCTGAGCAGGTTTATTCATTTTTTTATCGGCATGAACCATTTCTTTTGCTTCGGTACGAGAGATTTTCTTCGTGTCGGGTGCAGAACGCTCCATGTCCTGAGCTTTTTCGTCTTTTATACGATCCACTTCCATATTGGGACGTTCACGTAAACGAGTGAGTGCAGCATAAGTTGCTTTTGCTGTATTGACACGATTTGTGGATCCTAAGGATTTGGACAATACATTCTTGACCCCAGCGAGTTCTAGCATTTGACGTACGGAACCTCCGGCGATCAAACCTGTTCCTTCGCTCGCAGGTTTCATAAATACCACAGAAGATTTGAATTTAACTTGTAATTGATGAGGGATGGTACCCTTGTAAATAGGCACACGAATGAGCCTTTTTCGAGCTTTTGCCACTGCTTTTTGAATGGCTTGTTGAACTTCTAAAGCTTTTCCAATACCGTAACCTACCGTGCCTTTTTTATTTCCAATCACCACCGTTGCACGGAAACGCATACGACGTCCACCTTTAACCACACGAGTTACACGGCTCACTTCTACGACCGCTTCATCGAATTCTTTAACTTCTTTCTGTAATGGTCTTTTTGAACGTTTTTCCATAAGAGTAAAGGGTGCTTTGAGTTAAGTGAGTTTAGAATTTAAGACCTCCTGCACGAGCGCCTTCAGCGACAGCTTGTACACGGCCGTGATATTTATAACCGTTTCGATCAAATACACAAGCCTCAATTCCCGCTTTCACCGCTTTTTCTGCTAGCTCTAGGCCAATTTTTTTAGCACGGTCGACTTTGTTGCTGCCTTTTTCTAGTTTCATATCGTGAGCGGCACAGAGGATTTTCCCACTGCTATCGTCTACGAGTTGAGCATAGATATAACGAATGCTTCGGAATACAATGAGGCGAGGAGTTTGAGTCGTGCCAGACATTCGCGCACGAATGCGTATATGGCGACGAGCACGTTTCTGATGTTTAATTTTTTGAGATTTCATGTCTTAAGAAGAGATTAAGCGGAAGCCTTCGCAGCAGCTTTACCAGCTTTGCGTCGGATGCGTTCATAGTCATATTTGATTCCTTTTCCTAAATAGGGTTCAGGAGGGCGATATCCACGAATTTCAGCAGCGACTTGTCCAACCAATTGTTTATCAATGCCAGAAACATAGAGGATGTTTTTCTTATCATCATCTAGTTTGAAAGTGATTCCAGCAGGAGTTGGATATTCAATGGGATGAGAATAGCCGAGGCTGAGTACCAATTTTGAAGCTTGTACCGCAACACGGTAACCTACTCCATTGATTTCCAGAGTTTTTGTGAATCCTTTAGATACTCCTGTCACCATGTTTGAAATGAGTGTACGAGTGAGTCCGTGTAAAGAATGTTTCATTCGGTCGCTATTGTCCCCGATGACCACTACTTGAGATTCTTCTACATTTACCGTGATCAAAGGATTGGGCTTCCAAGAAAGCTCTCCTTTTGACCCTTTCACAATAAGAGTTCCGTCAGGCGACTGTGTTACAGTTACTCCTGCTGGGATGGGCACCGGATTTTTACCAATTCTAGACATATTGTTTTTTAGGTAAGTTTTTCAATAGATTAATAGATCTCACAAAGGAATTCACCACCCAGTTTTGCTTTTTTTGCATCTTTACCGCTCATTACTCCTTTGGGAGTAGATATAACGGCGAGACCTAAACCGCTCATCACGCTTGGGATCTCTCGATTTTTTACATAGATACGTTGACCAGGACGACTCACAATAGTGAGGGTGAGGTCTTTTCGATCTTCTCGAAGTTCTACGAGGATCTCTTTTTCTACACCCTCTCCAATAGCTTTGCATTCACGAATGTATTCTGCTCCTTTAAGCACTTGGCAAATATCTTGTTTTAAACGAGAGTAAGGAACATGAACGAAATTCTTTCGTGCACGAGACGCATTTCGAATGCGGGTGAGAAGATCGGCGATAGGGTCAGTCATTGTCATAGATTATTGTTTTCTAGGAAGTGTAGCGTTTAAAGTTTACCAGGATGACTTCTTGAGTCCCATGATCGCTCCTTTTCGAGCCATCTCACGGAAACATATACGGCAGAGATCAAACTTTCTTATGTAACCGTGACTACGTCCGCATTTTCCACAACGGTTATACATACGTACGGCCTGACCTGGTTTAGGTTTGAGTCCGAGTGCAAGGCGATGACGAACTTCTCGTCTTCGTTTTGCAGCCTTATTGATCATCGATAGTTTTGCCATGAGAGCGTAGTTATTCGGAATTATTGAGCTTTACGAGCTACCTTACCTTCAGCAGTGATTTCATCACGGAAGGGAAAGCCCAGAGCTTTTAAGAGAAGATAGGTTTCACGACTGTCGCGAGCGCTAGTACACACATTGATTTGCATACCACTGGATTGAGATACATTCTCTTGATTGGATTCAGGGAAGATATTGGTATCCTCAAGACCTAGAGAATAGTTTCCACTTCCATCGAAACCACGTACCGTGATTCCACGGAAGTCGCGAACACGAGGGAGGGCAATATTCACAAGACGAGTCACAAAGTCTTCCATACGTTTTCCTCGAAGGGTGACATGAATTCCAACAGGTAATCCCTTACGGAGCTTAAAGTTAGAAATAGCCATGCGCGCCTTACGAACCACGGGTTTTTGACCTGTGATATCGATGAGGAATTTTTCCACATGAGAGAAATCTTTATTTCCTCCAGTCACCATGCTACCAATTCCCACATGGACGCTCACCTTTTTGAGGTGGGGAAGCGCATGAGGATTGGTCCTGCCGAGTTCTTTACTCAACATTTCCATAGTATCGTTTTTTGATGCTTTCTTTGCAGACATAGTACAATTTAGATTACAGTGTTACTTTTCTTGGCGATTCTTTCTTTTTTACCTTCTTTGCTGACTTGGTAGCCTACACGGGTTCCTTTTTTAGTCTTTGGATCGATGAGCATCACATTGGAAGCGTTGAGAGAAGCTTCAAAATTTAGCTTTTGGCCTTTTTTTTGCGCTGTCTTTCGAACGTGCTTTGTGACCATGTTTAGACCTTCAACTACGACGCGGTTTGACTTTTCGAGAACACGGATTATTTTTCCGGTTTTGTTACGGTCTTTACCTGTAGTGATTACGACAGTGTCTCCATTTTTGATTTTCATAGTACTTCAGGAGCTAAAGAGATAATTTTCTGGTATCCACGTTCGCGGAGTTCACGAGCTACCGGTCCGAATACACGAGTTCCTTTGGGCACGCCGTCTTTACCGACGATCACCACAGCATTTTCATCGAAACGTAGGTAAGATCCATCTTTTCGTTTGAGCGTTTTTATGGTGCGCACGATCACTGCTCTTTGAACGGATTTCTGCTTCACTGCTCCTTTTGGAGCTGCTTTCTTCACGCTCACAACGATTTCGTCGCCTACATAAGCATAACGACGTTTTGAGGATCCAAGAACTTTAATACACATGACTTCTTTGGCTCCGCTGTTGTCTGCGACATTGAGAATGGTTTGTTGCTGAATCATATAGTTTTACTTTGAGCGGTAGAAATTACTTTTGAGTGGGTTCGGTTACAGTCCAACGTTTCATTCGAGAGAGAGGACGAGTTTCGTAAATGGTCACTTTGTCGTTTACTGTATACTCATTTTTTTCATCATGTGCATGAAACTTAGAGTGAATCTTATAACGCTTCTTATATTTTGGATGCGTTTTAGACGTCTCGACTTGTACGACGATGGTCTTGTCCCCTGATTTTGAGACGACAACGCCTTTTTTACTTCTCATCTTGAGCTTGGTTATTAAAGGTTTGAATACGAGCGATTTGCTTTTTGATAGCTTTTACTTTGTGCCCCTGTTTCGCTTTTCCTGTTCGTAGATCGATACGTACTTCTGCAAGATCTTTCTCTAGGCTGTGGTTTAGCTCCACACGATCTTTGAGGCTCAATTTTTTGAGTTCTTCTTTGGTATGTAGTTTAGTAGCAGACATAAAGCTTAAAGATCATTAGTAGATACAAATCGAGTTTTCACAGGGAGTTTGTAAGCAGCGAGTTTGAGAGCTTGCTTAGCTACTTTTTCGTCTACTCCATCCATTTCAAACAAAATCATTCCCGGTTTTACCATTGCGATATAACGATCCACATTACCTTTTCCAGATCCCATCGGTACTTCAGCTGCTTTTTGAGTGATTGGCTTATGAGGGAAGACACGGATCCAGATTTTTCCCACACGTTGTACGTGGTGGGCAAGCACACGACGAGCAGATTCGATTTGACGAGAGGAAAGTTCTTGAATTTCAAGGGCTTTCAATCCATAACTGCCGAAGGCAAGAGTAGAACCTCCTTTCGAGTTTCCTTTAAAGGATCCACGTAGGCGATGCCATTTTCGATATTTTGATCGTTGAGGGAGAAGCATAGTGCTTAGCTACAGAAGTTATTTATTGAATATCATTCCACGGTTGACCCAAACTTTGACGCCAATGATACCGTAAGTTGTTTTGGCTTCAGCGAGAGCATAGTCGATATCGGCACGGAAAGTATGGAGAGGGATTTGTCCTTCAGCGTAGAATTCACTGCGTGATATTTCTACTCCGTTGAGACGTCCACCTACACGGATCTTGATCCCTTTCGCACCTGCATCGATAGCCTTCTT
>CAZHKJ010000029.1:0-12694 GCA_964533115.1 uncultured Candidatus Peribacteria bacterium
CCGTGGAGTCGATCGTCAAGTTGTGAAAGGTCTCCGTCACGTTCACGTTCACTGTAGAGGAAGACCCCGATAAGGTAACGGTTCCACTGCTGTGGGTAAAAGTTCCTCCTGCGGTATGAGTGAAGCCCCCCGCAATGGAAAGGTTGGCACTCGTTGCGTTAAAAGTACCTCCCGATAAAACGAAATTTCCACTCATAATAATGGCTGAATCTCCTCCATTAAATGTTCCATCCGCTTGATCAAAATGAGAGTTGCCCACGGAGATACTGACCCCTGAGTTAAGAGTGATGCTGCCCGTATAACCCGTATTGATGTCGATGCCCGCTGGAGCACTTGGCCCCGAAAGGCTGGTTGTGATGACCGCATTTCCTGTAGCGGAGGAGGAGAAAGTAGCGATGTCTACTGAGCTAGGACAGGTGTTCGTTGACCAATTCACGCAGTTACTCCAAGAAGTGTCTGGAAAAGCCCCTGCATCCCAGGTGATGACGGCCGCTGAAGCGGCTGCGGTAAACAGTACGCTCAGTGAGCTGGCCAATAGAAATCTCAATAAGGTGCGAAGCATGGTGGGTATTTTACAAGATGCCGATATTCTATAAATTTTACCCCCATTCTACAACCTGTTTCACCCCTTACCCCTTCAACGCGCACGAAAAGTCGCTTGCCGCTTTATTTAGATGTGGTGATAATCTTTCCTTCTTCAATATGTATGCGATTTTTCCTGTAACGATCAATGAGGCTCAAATTATGCGTGGCAAAAATAACTGTTGCCCCTTCAATGTGTAACTTCAAAAAAAGCTCTACAATCTCTTCAGCGGTTTTTGGATCCAAGTTTCCCGTTGGCTCATCCGCTATAATCAGGCGTGGCTCATGAATTAACGCTCTAGCAATGGCGCAACGCTGCTTTTCTCCTCCTGAGAGCATATAAGGAAAGTGATGCCGTGCCTCTTCAAGTCCCACTTTTCTTAAGAGTTCCGGCACTCGCTCCGCGATCTGCCTTTCACTGTAGCCGCAGACTTCCATGGCAAAGGCGACATTTTCGTAGACGGTTTTTTTGGGGAGTAATTTGTAATCCTGAAAGACAATGCCCAGTTTTCTTCGATAAGCTTGAAGAGTCGTATTGTCGAAATGCGTGATTTGGTATCCATCCACTCGAATTTCCCCTTCGTTCAATTCAACGGCCCCAATCAAAGCATGAATGAGCGTGGTTTTACCTGCCCCCGAGGTTCCTGTGAGCCACACCCAATCTTGCCCCTGGATCGTGAGGTTGAGATTATCGAGAACAAAACGGTCTCCGTATTTTTTTGTGGCGTTTTTAAATTCAATCACGGCTCGAAGTATAGCCTAAGACTTGGGCTTTTGTGTAGGGTTTTGATATAGTTTAAATATGAGTTCCTTTCTTCGTTCTTTTTTACGCCTCAGTTCACTCTTTGCATTTTGGATCAGTAGCTCTTTTAACGGCTTTGCTGCCGTGGACTTGAGCCCTATTGAGCTTCAGCTCGCTTCTGCCATACTCGTTCCCAATGGAGCTCATTTGCAGGTCTTAGATTCTTACAGCTCCTTTTTCTACAAAGAAAAAATAAACATTACGGGTGGACTGATGGCCCGATATTCCGCTCGTCTTCTGTCTGACCCTTGGCTAGACACCGAAGTGCCTCAATTGCAGATCCTTGTGATGGCCTACGAAAACCAAGAATCTGCCTCTTCTTCTTTTGATTTCTTCAGCGCCAGTCTGGACTTCACGGAGGGAAGCAAAAGCTTGATCAGCTCTTCCGATCATCATCTTTTTTACACCAGTTCAGTCGAGGGCGTGGAGGCGGATTTTTTTAAGAGTGTGAGCCCCGAAGGAGCGTCTTTTCATTTTTTAGAACGAAATGGGAATTTGCTTTTCCAGGCCAGTCTTTTTAGAGAAGATGGCTCTGAGCATCTCGATAATGCGGAAAGCTATCAGCAGGCAACCAGTGATCATACTGTGATTGAAACGCTTTTAAGCACGGCTTTGGATCCTGTGATCTTGAGTGTGGGCCTCTTATTCCCCCCTGACGACCCTCTTTTTAATTCTCAAAGTGAAAGTGCTTCTTTGGATTTGAGTTCCAGCTTTGAGCTTCCTTTGAATGGGCGCATAAAAATGAATGTTTACGTGAGCAGTGCGAGCGGGGCAAAGGGTAGTTTACTGAGCTCCGGCCGATCTCTTAGCCCTGTCCCCGGAGATCTTCATGTTTCCATTACCGAGGAGGGTGCTGTTTCCGCCGAATTATACGCTCCTCAGTATGATGCCGATTGCGCAGAAACAGATGGTTGGTATCGGCTCGAGAGTCAATCTCCGCTTTACCCCTACGAATGGAATGCTCTAGAAGTCCGCTATGGAGTGGAGGGCTTTGCCCTGAGCTTTAACGGCGTGATCGAAGCCTCCTGCGCCGTGAGCCAGGCCCGTTCCGGTCGTCCTTTGTACCTTGGAGACTACCCTGGAGACACGAAGAAGGAGGGCATGATCGGCTCTGTGGATGGGCTTCTTACTGAATTCAGCCTGCTGAGTTCCGGCCAAACTTGGGATGCTCTTTTAGAAAAACAATTGTTTTTGGACCTTGCGAGTGATGACCCTGATGCAGAGATTTTTCGCTTCATGAAAGAGGAGGGGATCTTTATGGGAAACCAAGGAATGCTTTACCCGGACGCCGTTTTGAATCGAGCGGAAATGATCAAAATTCTTTTGAAAGCCTTTCAATTGAGTGATTCTTCCTCCAGCGCTCATCCGTTTTGGGACATTCCCGATGGAGCTTGGTATGACGAATATGTCTCCACCGCTTACGAGTTGGGGATCGTGAAGGGCTACTCCGATGGATCTTTTGGACCCGCCCAAGTCATTGTTCGTGCGGAATTTTTCACCATGCTCAGCCGAATCAGCGGGGGAGGGAAATCCCTTGAAACTCCTTATTCCGACGTCAAAGCAACGGATTGGTTTTTGTCTGCTGCCTCTTACGCCTGGACTCATAAATTGATTCGCGGCTCCACGTTTGAGCCTTGGGATACGGTGACTCGCCGTGAAGCGGCTCAAATCTTGTATCAGATCCTTAATGACTAAGTTGCTCTATGACTGAAGCTCCTGCGCTCAATGAACTCCAACGACTTATTGCTCGCTTTTTAGAACATTTGGAGGTGGCTAAAAATAAATCTCTTAAAACCATTGAAAACTACCACCATTATCTCCAACGATTTGCGGATTTTTTGGAGAAAGACTCGAACCGCTTTCCCAGTGGACTCACTTTAGATGACGTTCACCGTTATCAAGTTTTTTTGAATCGATGGGAGGATGCGAATGGCAAAAGCCTCTCTGTTAAAACTCAAAATTATCATTTGATCGCTTTGCGTGCTTTTTTGAAATATTTAGTCCGTATGGACATAGCGACTTTGGCTCCGGAAAAAATTGAACTCAAGAAAATTCCCGAACGTATTGTGGATTTTTTGACTCGAGAAGAAGTGGAACGTTTGTTCGAGACCGTAGGAGTGGGTCGTGAGTCAGCCGAGGGGCGGCGAGGGGAGCTACAAGCTCTGGCCGTGGCTCGTGATCGGGCGATGCTGGAAACCCTTTATTCCACCGGCTTACGTGTTTCGGAGTTGATTGGGCTCAACCGATCTCAAGTGGATTTGAGCCGTGGAGAATTTACCGTTCGTGGAAAGGGACGAAAGCCTCGACTGGTCTTTTTATCGGAGCGTTGCATCGGCTATTTAAAAAGCTATTTAGCCAAACGGGTGGACAACTGGGAGCCTCTTTTTGTGAGCGTGGGAAGAAATCGATCCGACTCTGAATTGGGATTGGGAGAAAAACGGCGCTTAACCGCTTATTCCGTGGAAGAAATGGTGCGTAAAACAGGACGCCTCGCCGGCATCGGCAAAAAAGTCACCCCTCACGTGATACGTCACTCTTTTGCCACAGAGCTGCTTCATAATGGAGCGGATATTCGCTCCGTGCAAGAAATGTTGGGCCATGCTTCTATCACCACGACTCAAATTTACACGCACTCCACCAATACTCGTTTAAGAGAAATTCATCGAAAATTTCATGGTTGAAGTGACTTAGTAGCTCCCTCTGGCAGGAAGGGCAGCTCTATGCAAAAAAGAAGTGCTCAAATCGCTTAAAGATGCTAAACTGAGAGCATGATTTTAGGTGCCAAAGAACTGGGCGAAAATGAAGCGAAGGTGCTTAAACCCTATGCTGTATTGAGCTTGGAATCCCGTGGGCGACGATATCCTGAACCCCAAGATACTCAACGTTTGCCTTTCCAAAAGGACCGTGATCGGATCATCCATTCCCGTGCGTTTCGTCGTCTTAAAGGAAAAACTCAAGTGTTTGTGGCTCATTATGGAGACCATTATCGCACTCGGCTTTCCCATAGCTTAGAAGTGGCACAGATTTCGAGAGATTTGGCTCGCATGCTGGGCCTCAATGAAGATTTGGCGGAAGCGGTGGCCTTAGCTCACGATCTTGGACACACCCCATTTGGACATGCCGGTGAACATGCCTTGGATGAATGCTTGAAGCCTTATGGACTTTCTTTTGAGCACAATGAGCAAAGTCGACGCATTGTGGAAGAACTGGAAGAAGTCTACCCCGGCTGGAAAGGCCTGAATTTGAGTCGAGAAGTGATTGAAGGCTTAATGAAGCACCAAACCTCTTGGGATCATCCTGTTTCGGCTCAATTAAAAGCACATGAAAAAGCTTGGGTCAGCCCCTCCCTAGAGGCGCAGCTCGTGAATTTTGGAGATGAAATTGCTTATCAAAATCATGATGTGGACGATGGTCTCCGAAGCGGCCTTTTTAGCGAAAAAGATTTGATGAATATTCGTCTTTGGCAAGAAGCCACAAAGCATGTGGCGGATACTTATGGAAAAATCTCTGATGAAAAAATCCGTTGGGCTCGTACCGTGAGTAAAATGGCCAGCTTGATGATTGTCGACATTGCGGAGGAGAGTTCAAAACGGCTTTCACAGTATGAAGTCAAAAATCTAGCGGATGTCTATGAACGAGGTCGACAAGAAATTAAACTCGTGAATTTTTCGCCCGAAATGGAGCTCGCCAACAAGGAGCTCAAGGATTTTCTGACCACACGGCTGTACTTTCATCCTCAAGTTTTAGCCCTCTCCGGAAAGGGGCAAGACTTGATCCGAAGCCTTTTTTCCGAAGGGATTGCCGCAGGTCAAAGTCCCCGTGAACTGGCCGATTTTATTGCGGGGATGACGGATGATTTTGCGGAGAAGAAGGGAGTTTTGGAATTTTAGGTCCCGACGAAAGATCCGGTGGCTGTACGGGCACGGTTTGAAGCTGTTGTGCCGTGAGGGGTGCTTGCTTTTCTTGAAGCATTTCCATCAGGACTTTTTGCTTGATGAGGGCTTGTAAACTTTTATCCTCAATATGCACCTCCTGCGCCTTAAAAAGAGAGGTGAAAGAGGCTTCTAAATTGGCCAGTTTTTGGCTGTCCATTGCCTTAGCTTGGAAGAGCTGAACGACTTTGTTGTCAGGGTCTCGCAGCAGTAATCTTTGACAGATGTCTACGACGTCTTTGTATCGGCCTTCCTTGGTCCACATCCCTAATAATTCCAAAACAACATCCACGTCACGCTTAGCCATTGTCCCAGAGCCGGGAGTGCCGGCAAATACGATGTTTCCCGCTCTGTGAGCGAGCAAATACAGGAGGTATAAAAAGCCTCCTCCAACGAGGAAAGCTACGGGGGCGAATTGATTGAATTCCAATGTAAAATTAAAAGCCACGTGAATGGCGGTGGCGATTAAAAACCCTTTCAAGAGAGTGAGCTGATGATAAGCACTGATCTCGTCTGTGCCTAGAATTTTGGCGAGATAGTAAGTGGTTTTGTTCCTTTCACCCATGAAAAGCCCTGCTTCAAAAATGGGTTTGGAGAATTTTGCAATTCCATAGAAATATCCAAAAATCCCTGAAAAAACCATGTGCCCACAAACCGTGAAAATCGACCTGAAAATCACAGGAAACAAGAACTCCTCTATGGAAGCCACGCTTTGCCAGATTTGATAAAAATAGAAAATATTTTCGGTGAATGCAAAGCCTAAGCCGGCAAGAATCGAATATTTCACCGCATCAGTGATGGTTTGTATGCCCACTTGAGTTCGTCCAATAAAGCGCACCACCAATCCTTTTACAAATTCTTCTAAAATACCGACTACGAACAAGGTGATCAGAGCCGCAATATGAGCTTCTGCAATGTTTTCGGTGATGACTCTATATACATCCAATGCAGGGAACCAGACCCACAAATAATCGTAGAGGATAATCAGTGGCAAAACCGTCAAAGTGCCCATAAAAAAAGCCAACAAGAGCATGAACCGTGAGGTTTTTCTCCCCTTAAAAATCAAATACGACCAAATAAGAGCGGGAATGGCCGCCAAGATCACCATGATGATCAGGGTGATGAGCTCCTCTTGTGTGAAATTCGTGAACATGACAGTATTGGCGTGTATAAAAATGAAGCCCTTAAGAGCTTAGAAATGATTTGTCCGAAATGCAAACATAAAAACACTTCTGTGGTGGATTCTCGAGAAGCCAATGAAGGGCGCTCGATTCGCCGTCGGAGAGAATGCGCGAAATGTGATCATCGCTTTACTACTTTTGAGAAGGTGGAGACCACTAATTTTATTGTGATCAAAAAAGACAGCTCGCGCGAAAGCTATGATCGGGAAAAAGTGGAGAAAGGAATATGGCGGGCTTGCGAAAAACGCCCCGTAACCCAGGAACAGATCAGCCATATGCTGGATCATTTAGAAGAAGTGTGGAGCGCCAATGGGAAAGAAGTGCCTTCCGAGATTGTGGGACGAGATGTGATGCACGCGCTCAAGGTGCTCGATGAAGTCTCCTATATTCGTTTTGCCTCCGTTTATCGTCAATTTAAAGATGTAGAAGCCTTTAAGCAGGAGTTCCAAAAACTTTTGGACAGCCGGTGATTTAAATAGAGAGATGAATAGCCGGCACTTGTTTTAAAGACCTCAGGCTTAGGCGTTTGACCCAAGGCTTTTTTTCTGTTATAATCGTGAGATATCAAAAAATAAACCCATACCAATATGCTTACGAAACGTCCTCTTTCCATGGCCCTTTTTGCAGGATTTGCCTTTGCCTTGACCCTAGGAGCGGGTCTTCTTAATGGTGAACAACTGAGTGCCGCTTTTTTAAAAGGTCCAGAGGATGTTCATACGGGGCTCGCCTTGGAAGTCGTAACCACGGGAGTAAAAGAGGGGGAGTGGACCTATTGTGATTATGAAAATCCTGCGCTTGCGGAATATAACGTAGAATTGCAAGGGGTTACGGTGAGCGAGAATATTGCTCCGGGAACTCCTTTTGCCGTGAATATGGAATTTAAAAATACAGGGAACACACGCCTCTTTTCCGTGAACAGTGGCTGTTCTGGAGATCTAGCTTCGCTTAGCCTGGGGACGCAAAAAGCTCAAGATCGATCCAGTCTCTTTGGAGGGGAAGTCTTTTCTGTTTCGGGCTGGAGCGCGGACAATCGCATCGCTATGGTGCAAGACTATGTAGACCCTGGGGAAAACTTTACAGTAAGCTTTGAGAGTATTGCTCCTGAGGGAGACAATCTTTACCGTGAATTCTTTCAACCTGTTGTTGAAGGCCATTCCTGGGTGGGTGAGATTTTTTCGGTGGACATTCACGTTGGTACGGTCAGTGATCAGATGCTAGCCGACGCTTCATTCATTCAAGATCAGAGCATGTCTACTTCCTCGATCAGTGGCTTGGAACGCAATCTGCTCATCGACCTTTCTGACCAAAAAATGTACGCTCGTTTTGGAGATACCACTGTATGGACAGTGACGATTTCCAGTGGAGCTTGGGATACTCCTACTCCTTTGGGTTCCTTTGAAATTTTGACCAAACAAGAACTGCGAATTGGAATGAAAGCCCCTCATTACCGTATGCCCTATTTCCAACTCTGGGACTGGCGTGGTTACGGCATTCATGCGCTGCCTTATCTTGCCAATGATGGAGGGACATTTTGGACCGAAGCTCTTTCCCACATTGGAATTCCTGTGAGCCATGGCTGTATCCGTACTCTTCCTGAAGATGCGGTTAAGCTTTATGAATTCACTGACATTGGAACAACCGTGAGCATTCAAAGATAAGCCTGTCTTTGAACTTCTTCCATTTGGATGTATGCTGCGGCATGTATGCCTATTCTTTCTCACCATCTTTCTGCGCTCTTTTCTGAGGCCGTGCTCAAGACTTTCCCTGAGCTCAGCCCTGATGAAGTCTTAAAAGCCGTGAGTATTGAAGAACCTCGTGATCCTAAAAATGGCGATTTTGCTACGGGACTGGCGATGAGACTTTCTAAGCGTTTGAATCTTTCACCTCAGGAATTGGGCGAGCGTATTATGAAGGCTTTGCCGAAAGATTATCGTATTTCGGACGTCCATTTTGCCCTTCCGGGTTTTATTAATATTCGACTGAGCGATACTCTTTTAAAAGAAAGTTTGAAACAGCTTGAAGGTGGTTTTTCGATCCAAAGAGGCTTGAACTTAGACGCCACCGACACTCGTCCAATCATCGTCGAGTACAGCAGCACCAATGCGGCTAAACATATGGGAGTGCATCACATCATCACCACTATTTTAGGGGATGCTTTGGCCAACTTGATTGAGTTTATGGGCGAAGAAGTGATCCGCATCAATCATTTGGGAGATTGGGGAACTCATTTTGGAAAAATCATTTATGCGATTGAGGAATGGGGAGACCGTACAAAAATTGAGGAAAATCCAAACGATGAGCTCACTCGGCTCTACGTTCGATTTCATGAAGAAGCGGAAAAAAATCCTGCTTTAGAAGATAAAGCTCGTGCGCTGTTTAAAGCCTTGGAAGAAGGCGACGAGGAACGCATGTCCCTGTGGAGATGGATTGTTTCTGAAAGTGTAAAAGATCTGCAAAAGATCTTCACTCGTCTTGGAGTGGAATTTGATCACATCACCGGTGAAAGTTTTTACCTTAAAATGGCTGATGAAGTGATTGAAGAGGGAATAGCAAAGGGTGTGTTTATAGAAGGAGAAGGAGGAGCTCTCATTTACCCCATGGGATTCAATGCCAAGGGAGAAGCTCATACGCCTGCTTTGATTCGAAAAAGCGATGGCACCACTTTGTACCTCACTCGTGATTTGGCGACGATTCGTTACCGCGTGGAGACTTTTCATCCCCAAGCCATCTTGTATGTGGTGGATCACGCTCAATCTTTACATTTTCAACAGAATTTTGCCGTTGCTCAAGCTTTGGCCTATGACGTAGAACCAGGCGTGAGTGGCCGTTCCATTTCCTGCTTAGAGCATATCTCTTTTGGACGCATGAATTTTGCGGGCATGTCCATGAGCACTCGGAAGGGGAATGTGATTAAACTCACCGAAATCTTGGATGAAGCGGTCAAACGGGCAGGCAGTCTCGCGGCCCAAAAAGGCACTGAACTGCCTCGAGAAGAGCTCTACGCTATGGCTGAACTGATTGGGATAGCCAGCGTGAAATATGCCATTCTCTCGCAAGATCGCAATAAAGATATTATTTTTGACTGGGATAAAATCATCACTTTGGAAGGGAATTCTGCTCCCTATCTTTTGTATTCCTATGCTCGAGCGATGAGTATTTGGCAAAAAGCGACGAATGAAGGAGGCAGTGTAGACTTGGGAGGCTTGCCTGAATTCACTGATGAGAGAGAAAAAGAATTGGCGCGTCGGCTTTTGAAATTTCCAGAAGCTCTGGACCGTGCTTTTGAGGAAAGAAAGCCTCACATTATTGCCACGGCTCTTTATGAGCTGTGCCAAGAATTCAATCGTTTTTATGGCGCTTTAAAGGTGGTGAATGCCGAAACCGAATCGGCTCGACGTGCGCGTCTTGGCCTAGTCCAAGGCTTTCTCCATCTTCTTAAAAGTGGCCTTTCGATTTTAGGCATTCCTGTTTTAGAACGAATGTAGAGGGATGCACAGGGTTTCAAAGCTCTGGTTTAGCTTGATTGAAGGAAGGCATAGAGTCTTTCGACGACGGGAGCGAAACGACTCGGATGCATGATCCTCGCCGTTTCTTCCTAGATTATGTCGTCTTCAAAACTCCTGCCTTCCTGAGCTTCTAAACCTAGAGCACAAGGTATAAGGTTGGCCTTTTGATTCGTGAATACCTTCAAAGCTCTAGCATGGCTTAATTAGCTATAGTAGCATGCAGCATGTTTTAAACCCTTCGCCATGATTTCTCTTTTCCGTTCCTTATCTTTGGAACACTTGCGTGCGGCCCTTGCTCGCTTTCCACTCGCTCTTTTGAGCAGTGCTCTTTGCGCGTTCCTCCTCATGTGGATGGCAGACCCTGGCTTTGGCCTTATTGACCGACCTGAATGGTTGGAACATCTAACGCTTTCCCTTTTTATTGGGATTTTGCTTTTTGGAGGACTTTCTTTGCTTGCCGAAGCTTTGCGGCTCCGCTCATGGTTGATTCAATTGGTGGGAATCCCCTTGCTGTATTTCTTGGTCTACTTGCCGATTGGATCCGTACCGAGAAATGAAATCTCCATAGTCATGGTCTTTTTTGCTTCTTTGGCTTTGATTTTTGTGGGAGCCTACGTTCGCAAGGGTAAAGAAGAGCAGGGTTTTTGGAGCTTTTGCCTCGAAACGTGGATACGTGCAATGGTCGCCATCATTGCTTCTTCTCTCTTGTCGGGTGGGTTCAGCTTGGCCCTCATCAGTATTGAAACGCTTTTTTCTGTGGACATGGGCTACTATTGGCAATCTTATTTGATGATTTTTTTCTTGGTCTTCATAGCCAGTCTTATTTTCTACACAGGGATTCCCTCCGACTATAAAAGCCTCCAGAAAGAATTCCGATTCGAAAAAGCAGTGCGTGCTTTTGCGCTCTATTTAAGCTTTCCCCTGCTGACCACTTACTTCTTTATTTTAAGCGCTTACGTCGTTAAAATTTTGATCACACAGAACTGGCCAGACGGTTTTGTAGCTCTACCCGTGCTGCTCTTTACCCTACTGGGTTTTGGCACCTATGCCTTGATTTTTCCTCTGCGAGAGGGCAAGGCGTCTCGAGTCATTACTTGGTTTAGCAAGATTTTCCCCTGGGCAGCCATGCCTTTCCTCATTGTTTATTTTATATCCCTATGGAAACGTATTGAACCTTACGGGATCACTGAATTACGCTATTTAGCCGTGCTGATCGGAATGGTGCTGATGGGCTGGTGTCTTTATTATGCTCTGATTAAAAAAGCCAGTTTACGCTGGATCCCCCTGAGCTTCGTGATCGTTGGCTTTTTGTTCAGTTTTGGACCTTGGGGTTTGAAATCGGTATCGGAATGGAGCCAGAAAGCTCGTTTAGAAGAACTCTTGATGGATAACGGCCTCTTGGTTGACGGCATGCTCGTCAAAAAGACTGTGGAGCTCCCTGAAGAAATCGACGAGGAGATCTCGTCTAAAGTAGAGTACCTCTTTATTTATCATGGAACGGAGCCGTTTGAGGCTTGGTTTGGGAAAGATCTTAGCGATATGGATATGAATGGTATTTTTGAAGAAATAGGTTTAGCTCAAGGGAGTGATCCTTATCATGGAGAGTCCTATTATTTTTGGAGCCAGCCTGACTTTGAGTTTTCGAATGTGAGCGGCTACGATCTGGCTTTACGATACGAGGCTTATGAATGGCAAACGACTGAATTCCAGAATTTTCAGATCCCTAATGAATCCACCGACATAGAAAATCTACGCCTCCGTTTGGATACGAGCGTTCCCGCTTTGGTCGTTGATTGGGAGGGGATAGAGTATAGTCTTGCTTTGGCGGACTTTATTGCCCAACTTGAATCCAATGAATCCAACGAGAGTCTGAGGGGACGAGAAGAGCTGAGCCTCAGTTTTGATCAAGAAGCGTTCAAGATGAAAATCTTCTTCAATTCCATAGCATGGAGCAAGGATAAGGATGAGGTCACCAGCTTAGATGTGGACACCGACCTTTACTTGAGCATCAAATAAGGCTTGCTCTTGAGGGCCAGGGTCCCTAAAATGCGAAGGCTGGATAAAAAGCGCTCAACGGAGAGGTGGCCGAGTGGCTGAAGGCACCACACTGCTAACGTGGCAGACCCTAAAAAGTCTCGAGGGTTCAAATCCCTCCCTCTCCGCCAGAAGATTAGAAATTGAAATCGATGACCCGACTACCTAGGGAGATGGGGATCCTAGTTCTTGTTGTGTTCACTAAAATCCTGCCTCTGGAACGGGCTGTGTTTTTGTTTTTAGGCTAGCAAAGGGTCCATTTCCCACTTACTAGAGGGGAAGGGGCATTGGGATAAATCTATCAGTTGTAGTCTGGTGAGCTACTCTATTTTTGTATCCTCCAACCAGACCTTTCCCGCTTTGAGGTAGAGCTGGCCCTCCACAGTAGAGAGAAAGTCTCTTTTCTCTATGGGAGTCCCTTTCTTCAGAATGTAGTGGATGTATTCCTGTTCTGTGACTTTTTTAGCGTTTTCCCCCAGTGTTATTTCATGGAGTTCATTCATCTTTTGGACTTCCCGAGTTATTTTCTTATGGATCCGAAGTTCTTTAGCTTTGAATTCATCCACTAGCTTAGCGATGCTCTCGATAAGCTCGTCTTCGCGGATGTATTTCTCACTACATTGTTTGGTTCCACCGTATTTGTTGCATCTGTAATAG
>CAZHKJ010000030.1:0-2952 GCA_964533115.1 uncultured Candidatus Peribacteria bacterium
AAACAAGAAGGAAAGAAAACTTTTGCATGGATGAAAATAGAAAGTAAACGCAGCTACTTTACCTTTATCCTGTGGAAGAGTCTACTTGTAAAATGATGCTGATGGCTCCTTGCACGATGGCGTAAGAGAGCAAAATGATGAAGAGGCCTGCGACGGACCAAAAGACTCCACGCTTTCCTTTCTCGATTCGTTCATCTTTACCGTAAGCCAGAATGTAATTGGCTCCTCCCAGGACGACGAAAAAAATCGCAATAGAGGCCATGAATAAAAGCACTTGGCTTATCATTCTCCCTACGAATAAAACAACGGTTTGAGTGGCAGCGGTTTCGGGATAATTGGGATCTGTTGCTTCGGCGGTGTCGAAGTCGGGTAGATTGTCCGGTCTTAAGGAGTCGGGCAATTGAATGGCGGCAAAAGCTTCTTGGCTGAAAGACCAAAAACAAATGGAAAATAGGACAATGATGAGGGTTTTTTTGAGAGTAGGTTTCATAGTTCATCTTCGGTAAAGAGATCGTCTCCGGTTGAGCTGTTGTTTTGTTGTAAATTGAGAGTTGCGATTCCGTAGATGAGGGCATAGCCCAAAGAAATCAAACCTAAGGCAATGCTGGCATAGGTGACGATGGTTTTTGCTTTAGTGACTTCTTCTTCATTTCCACGCCCGTAGACGATGATGCTCCCTCCATAGATGAGAGCAATAAAAATGAGAAAACCCACGGCGTACATGATGTTGGTGATGATGGCGGGGACGATTTCGTATAGAAAATCTCCACTGGGAAGATTCACATTTTCTTGCTCTCCTTGCACCAGATCTTCGGGACTCGGAAATAGAATATTGATGTCGTTCTCAACGTCCACGGCCTTTGCGGTGGGGATGCTAGCCGCCAATAGTTTTGACCAGTGATAGCTTTGGTCATTCCCATTGCTGGGAAGAACCACGGATACCGCAATAGACACAATGGCGTAAGCAAACATCACGAAAACAAAACCTAAAATGGAATATTTGATATTCGTCTTCCCCCGAGAAAGTTTATTTTCATCTCCATAGGCGGTCAGCATTTGAATGGCAGCAATAAGAATCCCTAAAAAGGCCGCTAGCCCGAGGATACCGATTCCAATATTCATTGCTTTTGAAAAACCTTCATTGAGCACATAGTTTTGTACGTCGTCTCCATCTGTTCCTTGTTCGGGCCCGGGTAGAAAATCAGGTTGATAAATAATAGGCACCTCTACATCCACCGCTTCCGTTTCGGTGCTGTCGGCATGTACGGATAGAACACTGCCGTTCAAGAGTCCCAGAGCTACAAAAATGGAAATGAGAAGGGTTTTCATCATCCGAAAAAATCAGGGTTAACGGTGTACAAAATGAGTGCCGAAAGGAAGAGCAGCACAATGCCCGAAATGGTTTCCAGGATTTTTTGCTTGTACTCTGAGATGTCGCCGCTCACTCCGGCGGTGCTGATGCGCACACCGTAATAAATCAACATGGCCATGGCAATGAATCCCACCATCACCGCTCCAAAGGAATAAATTTGTTTAACATACAGCTTTAGAAGTCCCATGCCTGAACTGGCAATCAACCACTGACGTTGTGAACAGAGAGGAGGCCCTCCAATGACTTTGCTGATGCAGGTTGGATAGTCCTCCGTGTAATAAGTCCGTGTTTGGTAACAGGTTTTTCCACTGCTGATGTAACAACAAACGCCTTGGTATAGGTTCACGATGCGGTCTTCTCCCACTGGAGTGTCCGCGGTCGTTACTACCTCTGAAATTTCGGTAATCACTTGATTGGAACAATCGCCTTTTTCGATCAGTCCTCCTACTGAAGGATTGGGTTCACCACAGCTTCCTGCTTGGTACTTCGTCTCGAAGGCGTTTTCAAATTTTCCTTTCTCATCACTTAAACTTTTAGCATCGGTAGCCGTTAAGCTTCCGCTGGTATAAAAATCGAAATTACAAAGGCCTATCCCCACGAGGTCATCTGCATGGGTGATGGGGGCTATACTGAAGAGTAGACTGACGCCCATTCCGATGATGATTTTTTTGAGAAACACGGGGCTTTAGTAAAAAAATGATTGAACGAAGCTGGCGATATAATAGGCCAAAAAGGCAAAAAGAAGGCCTAGAATGGAAGGCCAAATCATCCCTTTCCCTTTGTCGATTTTCCCTTCATCTCCATTGGCGGTGACGAGCAAAAGTCCGCTGTAAAAAATGACTAAAAAGGCAAAAGTTCCAATGAGCAGCATTAAAATATTGATCACCCACATGATGATGGCTACAGGCACATTTCCATCGTATTTTTCATCAGCAACTTGCCGAAGGCGTTCGGTGATCGTGGTGCTCCCTTCTACGGTTCCTCCTTCATCCACACGCAAAATTTCGAACACGTTAAAACCATCCGCTCCAACGGTTACATCTGCAAATACGGGGCTACTTAGACTCAAACCTAAGCTGAACACAATGGCAAGGAGGAGGATTTTGAACATGTCGGCGTAGAAAATTCTCTTTCATTATACCTTATATTTGCCTTTTTTTCAATTTTGCTTTCCTCCTCACTTAAAGTAAGAGGGAAGTTCTAGACTTGGACGGTCTTTGATTTGTTCCCCCAGTTTATGAAGAACACGTTTGGCCTCCTCTAAACTTGAAATTTGTACGACTTCTGCGCGGGCGGTGCTGGCCCCATCAAATCCACGCAATAAATGCACAAAATGTTTGCGCATTTCTTTCATCCCGCGATCTTCTCCTTTGGACTCTACGAGCAACTCGGCATGACGTAAATAAGTGGGTAGTTTCTCAATAAAACTTTTAGGAGGAGTATAGCTCTCTCCATAAAACTCAGCGGCGATTTCAGCCATTAGCCAGGGATTTCCCATCGTCCCTCGTCCGACCATTACCCCATCTAGATTTCCTAATTTTTCGCGAGCCTCTTTTGCGCTACGAATATCTCCGTTGCCA
>CAZHKJ010000030.1:3012-8227 GCA_964533115.1 uncultured Candidatus Peribacteria bacterium
GGGTTCCCAGTCGGCTGAACCGGTGTACATTTGTTTGGCCGTGCGCCCATGAATGGTGAGTAAGGAAGCTCCTGCACTTTCCATGTCTTTACAGAATTGAACAAACCAAGTTAGATCTAGCTTTTCGGATCCAATTCGCGTTTTAACGGAGACAGGGAGTCGAGTGGCCTTGGCCGTGGCTTCAATGAGTTCCATGGCGCGGCAAGGATTTTTAAGTAGAGCACTTCCGTGATCAGCTTTGGCGAAATGTTCCGGTTTTTTCCCGAAGATTTGAGCCACCAGAGGGCGTTCTTCATTTGGGTTGAAATCCAGTTGTTTGAGCGTCATTTTACTCCCATAAACCAGCCCATCCGCACTGGTGAACTCGGTAAAACAAATCACGCGAGGTTCAACTCCTTTGATGAGCTGCCGATACGCGGTATCGGTGTAGCCGGCCATGGGGGCCAAGGCTAAAATGGGACGTTTTTGGTCTTTCCAGCTGAAACTCATGATTTGTTTTATTTAGCTTCTCCGATGAAGACGACATTTTCTTCAGCAATATCTCGATAGTCCTCGTAATTTTTAATGCTTTCTCCCAGATTCCATGGGGAGCCAACGCCTTGGCTGTCTTCGAATAGGGCAGAGAGGATGTAATATTGATTTTCTTTATCGAATTTACTGTCGTAAACGGCGTAGACGTAACCAAAGGTTTTTCCTTCGGCATCGGTTTTGCCTTGTTTTGGATCTCTTGGTACATCGCTGAGTTCGCTGCTTTTCACCAAAATAGCCTCAATTTCATCCACGCTGGGGTATTCGCCGTTGGCTATTTTATAGTTTTCGATGATTTTACCCATTTCTGTCAGATCTTTGACCCTCTCTTCATTGTCTTTTAAGTAAGAGGTATCGGTACTTAGACTATAACCGTTGTCGGAGCTATTATCGGCAATGGTTTCTTCTCTGTCGCGGTTCGCCAAAAACCAGATCAAGCCTCCTCCTAGGAGCACGACCATTATGGCTGGGATGAGCATGGCTAAAAATAATTTCCCTTTATCTAAAGCTTCTGCTTTGCGCATGAAGGGGCGATCCAGAGGCCTTTGCTGTTCTTCAATAGGTGGATGTTCAGGATTTGTACTGGAGGGGAGAGGGGAGGGTTCTACCGTTTCGTGGCTTTCTTTTGGCAGGCTGGGGCTGGATGGCGCTTGCTCTTTTAGGTTTTCAACTCGTCGCTCTTCTGCAATTTTCATTAAGGCCAAGGCACGTTGGTTCCCAGGTTCGATTTCTAAAATCTCCGTACAACCTTGCACTACTTTTTCAAATTCGCCCGTGTTGAGCCAAGATTGAATGTGATTGAGCGCTTGAGCGATGCTGATTGAGGTATTTTCGTCCATAAAATTCGAATGAGTTTAAAAACTGTCGGCTTCACTGTACTCGGTATTCGAGCTGGGGAGTACGGCTTCAATAGTTCCCCATATGGCTTCGCGATCTTTGGGAATGATGAGGGTCACCTCATCTCCCACGCTTCCTTTATAGTAAGTGACAGAGGCGAGTAGTACTCGATAGCTTTTTCCACTGGCAACGACTTTAAATTGTCCATCTTCCTTCATTAAGGTGCCCCGTACAAATTCTCGATCAATAGGGGAGATCTGTTTGTACAAAAAGGTTCCGTTGGGCAAAATGGTTAGCTTCAGACGGTCTCCTTCCACTAGTTTGGATTTGCTGGCGTAATTGGCCGGTACGGGATAATTTTTATCATTGGGGCCTATCATGCTTTGTCCGTCAAAAGTGCCTTCGATCACTTGGTTTTCGCCCGCTTCGTAGGATTTAGCTTCTTCTCCAGAGATTTTGTGTTCGGTAGGGAGGATTCCTGGGGCAAGTTCGTTTAGTAATTCTCGAGCGGATTTTAAAGAAGCCTCGGCAGCATCTATAGTGCGGAGGATTTTACTAATCTGTTCAGTGTTGGACATAGATTTTTGTTAGTGTTTATTCTATTAGCTTATATATTACTTTTTCGCCATTCTGTCCAGAAATTCGCAGGTCGATGTAGTCTAGCGGAGCTTCGTAAATATTCAGTACGCTCAAGGCTTTTTTGAGCTTGGTGAGCTGTAGGCTCGTATCTTGAGTTAAATCGATCCATACATAAAAATCTCGTTCGGTGTACAGATGCAACTCTCGGGCTTGTTTACGATAGTAGATGGTTTTTACTTGCATGTTGAATCTGCCTTCAAAATCTTCGATGGTGCTGAGGAGCGTCTTTAATATGTCTTGTTCGATGAGTTCTTCATTTAAAGCCCAGCTAGGTTTTTCGGTAGAGATTTCTTCTTCCATAGCAGTGCTTTCGTTCTCGGGTGCGTCGCTCACCGTTTCAGGTGCTACATCTTCCATGGGTAGATCTAGATCGGTACTCATGACGTCCATGATGACGGTGGGAAGCTCGTTCTCTTCCTGCCCAAATCCCGCGATGTAACCTAATTCATTCACGGTGTAATATTGAATACTTCCATCTTCAAAATGCACTTCAATATTTGCCCTTTTGGGATACGTTTCTAGCGTAACCTTTACGGTATGAAAAAAATCACGGCTAAGATCCATTTCTTTTAAGTAGGGATATTGTTCGAGCAGCTCATCTTCTAATGAACCAATGTTAAAGAAGAGGAGATTTTTACCTAAATGCTCCTGTAAGAGTTTATTGAGAGCACTTTGTTCGCTTAAAGTGGCTTCACTTCCTTTGACGTCGATTTTTTCGATTTTAAAAAGACCGCTGAGGAAAACCACATAAATGAGCCCAATGAGGATGAGTAGAAAAAGGAAGATTTTAAGCCCTCTCACCACTTTCGCTAAAAAAGGATTCCTTTCGCGATCTGCTTTAGCTTTGCCTTTGGGTTCGAAAGGTTTACGAGCTAGAGGGCGAACACTCCTGTAACTGGAAAAAGGGGCTTGGCTTGTGCGACGTTTGTTCTTAAACAGCGAAAGAAGTCCCATGGACGTGGGAGAAAGATTGAAACAATTTAGTTCCCTTTAGCAAGAGCTTCTCGAAGAGCACCTTGTCGTGCTTGGGCTGCAGGACGAGCTTTTGCCTTGTTGCGACGTTTCCACTGTTTGGCTTTTGGACGCCAAGAAGGTTGATCGACTAAATTATGAGTTTTACTATTATTGTTCATAAGGTACGCGGATTCTACGGGGAGAGGGAAGGGAAGTCAAGTCTTCCTAGGGCTTGTTTTTTGGCGTATGGTCTTTTTGTGAAAAAACTTTACTTCTTTTTGTTCGCTTTTGTTCTGGCCAGCCCTGCGCTATTGGTCTTTTTTCCTCAGGCTAATCGACATGAAATTATTCGTGAAATCGGCCCTTTACTTGGTCTTGGGGTTTTAGTGCTATGTTTTTTTGCGGCTTTTCTTTGTAAACACTGGAAAGAAAATCGCCTTTCGATTCAAGGAAAAAGATCGGTTTTGCTTCCCTTCGCTCTTTTTGTGCTGTGGAGCCTCTTGAGTTTCTTTTTTGCCGAAGTCTCCGTTTTTGGTTTTGCAGAGATTTTCATGCTTCTGATCGGAGGGCTTTTACTTCTTATTCTCCCTCAGGAATCCTATTTCCCTCGCGCATTGCCCTGGGTTTTTTCCGGGATCATCCTTCTTGCCACGGGCATTGGAATCTATGGATTTTTGACTACGGAACATCTGCGTTTTTTTGGGTTTTTTTATGACCCCTCTATTGCTGCGGATGCTTGGCCCAATGCTTATGCCTCTTTCTTTTTATTGACTTTCCCTTTTCTTATTTATGCTTTTTATGGGGCTTTATTTTCTTCCTCATCATCTTTATGGGGGGGGCTTTGGAGGGCTGTTTTAACCGCGCTTTCCTGTGCAGGGTTTTTCCTAAGCCTATCTCGAGGGGCTTTTTTAGCGGCTATGGTGGCTTCTTTTTTGCTTGTTTTGATGCTTTTGATTCAGGGGAAAGGGGGCATTTTTTTACGCTTTCGCTTCTGGATGCATCTTGTGGGGGTGCTTTTGCTCACCATGCTTTTTGTAAATGGAATTTTAACCCTGAAAATGGGGCAAAACGGAATGGATCTAGGTTCACGACTGACTTTTACAGAGCCAGAAGGGGGAAATTCGGCTTCTGAACGGCTGCAATTTTTTAAGGGAGCCTTGCATTTGATTCAAGATCAGCCCTTTTTGGGAACGGGTCCTTCTAGCTTTCGTGCGGTTTATCCTAGGGTTCAGCAGGGATTTTTAGCCTTATCGGATCATCCGCACAATCTTCTTCTTAAATGGGGAGTGGAGCGAGGGCTTCCCGCCGTGCTTTTTTTCTTAGTCTTTTTGTTGAGTCTTTTTTGGTACACGCATCCTTTTCGGTCTCAAAGTAGTCCACTGAGTACCGTGGCTTGGGTGGGATTGCTTGGGTTTATGGCTCATCACATGATTGATTACAATCTGAATTTTGTGACCAATGCGCTAGCGCTCATTTTTGTTTTTGCTTGTTTGATCGCGCAGATTCCTTTGAAATCTTCTAGATTAGCCCTTGCGATGAGTGCTGCTTTAGCGGTGCTTTTAGCTTTAAGTGGACTTCGTTTGGCTGCGGATGAGCTGATGTTTAATCGCTTATCTTCTTTGGATGAAGAGGGACTTTTACCTTTGATTCAGGACTTTTCTCCTCTTTTGCCGGCGTGGGAATGGTATGAAAAAGTGGGATCTTCCGAAGGATGGGTGAAAGAGGCGTGGATTTTGAAGCAGTTGGAGGCAAACCCTCTTGATGCTCAAGCGTGGTCTTGGCTGGGGACTTGGCAGGAAGAACAAGGGGCTTTGGAGGAAGCGCGTGAATCCTATGAGATGGCTCTTAGCGTGAATCCGAAGAACACCTTCTTATACCGCCTACAGTACGCACGGGTGCTGGAGCTTTTAGGAGATGAAGCAGCCCTTGAAGCTTTATACCTTGAAATGGAACCCTTGATTGAGGAGTATGCGGCTTTATTTAAAATCAATTTGCACTACACCCAATCTAGCGCAGAGAGGACTTATCTTGAGGAGTTGGGAGTGTGGAGGGAAGCTTTTTAATTGCCTTTATTGATGTGGATTTTTAAGAGAGCCCATCGTGGAGAAAGGGCTCTCTTTGTCATAGATGAATTTTAATTCGGTCCCGAGGCCTTCTTGGCTCAACTACAGCCCATGCTGTTTCCGCAGTTCAGACACTTGTAGCAAGTGGCATTGCGGACCGTGACGTGTCCACAAGTTGAGCAGAGAGGAGCATC
>CAZHKJ010000030.1:8237-12654 GCA_964533115.1 uncultured Candidatus Peribacteria bacterium
CCTGAGAGTTGTTTGTCGAGAGTGTTGTTGTCGATGGTGGACATGGACTCTGTAGACTCTGTGGTGATGCTTTGTTCGGCGCTTGTTATTCCAGCTTCAGCTGCTACTGCTTCGCTCATCATGGCTTCTGCAATTAAGCTGCGTGAACGACTTTCATCGACTTGAGTGCTTTTGGGAGCCACATGTACAAAATCAGTGCGTCCTAAATATTCCATTCCCACTACACGGAAGATGAAATCCACAATGGAAGTGGCGGTGCGAATATTGGGATGAGTAGTAAATCCACTAGGTTCGAATCGTGTGAAGGTGAAGCTGTCTACGTATTTTTCTAGAGGCACTCCGTATTGAAGTCCAATGGAGACGGCCACCGCAAAACAGTTGAGTAGGCTTCGGTAGGAAGCGCCTTCTTTAAAGGTGTCGATGAAGATTTCTCCTAATTTCCCATCGTCGTATTCTCCCGTGCGGATGTACATTTTTTGTCCCGCAATGGAAGCTTCTACCGTGATTCCGCGACGTTTTGTTGGGAGTTCGAGTTTGCTTCCGCGCAATTTATCGGAGGCAATAGCGTTGGATATACTCAATTCTTCTGCTTTCTTGGAGTCGCTCTTTGTATTGAGAGCTTGTGAAAGTTTACATCCATCACGATAGAGGGCGATGGCTTTGAGGCCTAATTTCCAAGATTCCATATAGGTCTTTTTGATGTCTTCCACCGTTGCTTCATTGGGTAGATTGACTGTTTTAGAAATAGCTCCTGATAGGAAAGGTTGGACGGCAGCCATCATTTTAACGTGCCCTAGGGGAGCGATGTAACGTTTTCCATTTCCACATTTATTGGCACAATCGAAGACGGCCAGGTGCTCTTCTTTTAGGTGAGGAGCTCCTTCCATGGTTTGCGTTCCTTCCAGGTAAAGCCGTGCTTTTTCAACTTGCTCTTGAGTGAGGCCTTTTCCTAAAAGAGCTTTTGGAGAAATGTGAGGAGTCCATTCATCAATGGTTTTTGCTTTTTCAATATGCTTTTTGATTTCTTCAATTTGTTCCGTTTCGTAGCCTAAATTTTTGAGTGAATTGGGGTTGATGTACGGAGCGTTTTCGATGCTTCCGTGACCCAGCACGTAAGCCATGATGTCTCCGATTTGAGCTTCTGAATAGCCCAGTTTTTCAAGAGCGGTGGGGATGGATTTGTTGATGATCTTAAAGTAACCACCTCCTGCAAGTTTTTTCCATTTTACAATCGAGAATTCGGGTTCTACTCCTGTCGTGTCGCAATCCATCAAAAGTCCGATGGTCCCTGTGGGAGCGAGTACGGTGGCTTGAGCATTACGGTAACCATATTTTTCTCCTTTTTCCACCGCTAGGCGCGCATCTTCTATGGCTGCTTCGTAGAGTTCTTTTGGGAGGAGTTTTTTATTGATTTCTTTGGCTGCGTTTTCGTGCATGCGCATGACTTTGAGCATGGATTCTTTATTTTTTTCGTAGCCAGCGAAAGGACCTACGGATTTAGCTATTTCAGCCGACATGGCGTAGGCATGACAATGCATAATGGCGGTGAGGGCCGCGGCAATCGAACGACCTTCATCACTGTCGTAAGGGATTCCGGCGTTCATGAGTAGGGTTCCGAGGTTTGCGTATCCCAGGCCTAGAGGGCGATAATCATGGCTGTTCTTGGCAATATTGGGAGTGGGGTAGGAAGAAAGATCAACGAGGATTTCTTGAGCGAGGAAGAAGATTTCTACCGCATGTCGATAAGCGGGAATGTCGAAGCTGCCATCTTCTTTTACAAATTTAACCAGATTCAAGGACGCCAGATTGCAGGCCGTGTCATCCAAAAACATATATTCTGAACAGGGGTTGCTTCCGTTGATTCGGCCACTTGCTGAAGAAGTGTGCCAGTCGTTGATGGTGGTGTCGAATTGTAGTCCGGGATCTGCACAAGCCCAAGCAGCTTTACAGATGTCTTCGAAGAGTTCTTGAGCATTCAATTCTTCGTGAGCTTTTCCATCTGAGCGACGTTTGGTCCAGAATTTCTCTCCTTTCTCAACGGCTTTCATGAACTCGTCGTTTACACGTACGGAGTTGTTGGAGTTTTGTCCGGAAACGGTTCGGTATGCTTCTCCACGCCAGTCACTGTCGTAGCCCGCATCAATGAGGGCTTTAGCCTTTTTCTCAGATTCTACTTTCCAGTTTATAAAGTCTTTAATTTCAGGGTGATCGATGTCTACCACGACCATTTTAGCGGCGCGGCGTGTGGTGCCTCCTGATTTGATGGCTCCTGCTCCACGGTCTAAAACTTCAAGGAAAGACATGAGTCCGGAAGATACGCCTCCCCCTGAAAGGATTTCATATTTGGACCGTAGATTACTGAAATTAGATCCGGTTCCGGATCCATATTTAAAAAGTTTTGCTTCATTTTTTGCGAGTTCAAAAATTCCCATGAGGGAGTCGTCTACCTTTTGGATAAAACAGGCACTGCATTGAGGTCGAGCATAAGCATTCTCTATTTCGACAACGGCTCCTTTCTCAAAATCCCATGCGTAGTTACCTCCTTCTCCGTTCACCTTGTATTCATGGTAAAGTCCACAGTTGAACCATACGGGAGAATTGAAAGCTCCACGCTGGGTCATTAACATAAATTTTAGTTCCTGTTCAAAGTTCTCCGCATCCTCCTTGCTTGCGAAATAAGCGTTTTCTTCTCCAAAGGTTCGAATGGTGTGTGCAATGCGATGCATGGTTTGTTTCGCACTCACTTCATGTTCCGTTCCAGGGACTCCTCGCTTTCGGAAATATTTCTGAGCAATAATATCCGTGGCTAGTTGAGACCAAGATTTTGGCACTTCTACGTTTGTCATTTCGAACACCATTTTTCCGCTGGGCTCTGTGATTCGAGATTCTCGTAATTCGTAATCCACCATGTCAAACGCCTCCATTCCCTCTGTTGTAAATCGTCTTGAGATCTGTACGCCTTTTGTTGTTGACTCGCCCATTTTTTTTGCCTCTTGAGGGCGACGAATTTCGGAGCTTGTTTTTGCGTCTGTTTTGCTGCTTACGGGATCGGGAAGGGTGATCGATTGCGCCATACGTGTGGATGAAGAAAGGGAAATAAAGAAGCAAACGCCGACCGGAGAGCAGAGGATGTCCGTGTGCGGGTTTGAAGAGTGTGTGCTAACCGATTAGCTTGTGACTCAAAGGGGAGTTGAACACAAGATGTTGTGCCTCGTTGTCCAGTAGTGCACAAGTTATCGAAAAAACAGGCAAAGGTCAAAGCAATGTGGAGAGAATTTTCTTGACGCTTTTTGAATTGTTTTCGCAGTAGAAAAATTGGGCCAGGTTTGGGGATCTGTGAAGGCTTAATTACCCATTTTTAGCGCGGAATTCTTTCTAGCAGAATTTCATTTCCGGCTTTGTCGTAATAGGTGCAAGTCATTTCTTCAATCGATACCAGCCATTTCTCTATTCCTGTTCTGGCGCAGTCATTACAAAAACTTGGATAGGTTGTTTTTCCTGCTTGATGTGCTCGCAAATCCAATTCAAATCGCTCCGCATCGGCTTTGTTGGCTACTGGCAGTGCGGCATATTTTGCAGGGCTGGAAATTTTTTTCTTATTGGCATGGTAATAATTTGCGTGACCATCTTCTACAAAGACTTCGTAAAAACTAACGCCCAATTTTTTGATTTCATGGATGTAATTTGGGAAATCCGCACCGGATTTTACTTTACTATGAGCGGCTTGAATTTGTTCTATGGTAAACATATTCCTTTTTGAGAGTACTCGTTTAGTTAAATATTTGAAGTGGCCAGCTTCTCTCGCTTCTAGAAGAGGTGATTTTTCACCGGTTAGCTTTGGCTTCTTTTGCATTCCTTTGGTAGGCAAGATCTGATAAATGTTTGAACATTTTAGGCGGTTATTTTTTTGATGGTATCTTTTCCTTGGATACTGAGCAAGGTTTTTTATTTTACTAGAGTTAAAGCTGATTTTGAGATGCAATCTTATGAAGGTCGGAGTATTTGAGTTCTACACCCTCTTCAATGATCACGTCACCATCTCTCAGGGTTTTAAAGGGGATCTTGTTTTTTTTGCAATATTCAACTTCTTTATCAATGTCGGCGGATTCTGGATGCTCTGATTTATAATGGGGCAGGATAATATGGTCTAGATAATCAAGACCTTCCCATATGGTATCTTGCATTTCTGCGTAGGGTTTATCAGTTGGATCATCAACTATTTGAAGGGCTTTGAGGGTGGGTCCTAGCACGCAAATCCCAGCACTGTAGCCAGCATAGAGGAAGGCTTTTTTCCTTAGTAACTCTTTAAAAATCATATCAAAACCACTTAGATACATTGCTTGCCTAAGAATAAAAGTATTCCCCCCTCTAACGAAGACTCCACCTAATTCATCTAGTGCTTTTCTTAGGGAATCTG
>CAZHKJ010000031.1:0-12584 GCA_964533115.1 uncultured Candidatus Peribacteria bacterium
TGATTCCTTACAAGCGTTTTGATCTTATTGTGGAAGCCTGTAAAAAAATGAATAAGCCCCTCAAATTAGTGGGAACAGGGCCAGAAGAAAAGATGCTCCAAAAACAAGCCAAGGGAGCCAATATTGAATTTTTAGGCAGCGTCAGCGATGAAGAGCTGAGAAGCATTTATAGGAAAGCAAAAGCGCTGATTTTCCCACAGCTTGAAGATTTTGGGATTGTGCCTTTAGAAGCACAGGCTTGTGGAACTCCTGTTATTGCTTATGCCTCCGGGGGAGCCTTGGAAACAGTGAAAGAAAATGTGAGTGGGGTCTTTTTTAAAGAGCAAAATCTGGAAGCCTTATGTGAAGCCATTTCGCAATTCGAAAAGAAGGACTGGGACCCCAAAAAAGTAGCAGAAAGTGTAGAGGCTTTCTCTTCCGCTCGATTCAAATCAGAACTGCGCTCTTTTTTAGAAAAAGCCTGGAAAGAACATGCAAAACAAAATTAAAATCGCTATTGATTTAAGACCTCTCATGGATCCCAATGAAAGTGGGGTGACGGTTTATATTAAAGCCATAGTGGATGAACTACTGAAAAATCATCCGGAAATCGAGTGGATTTTGTTTTATCAGGCCAGCAAGCGAGTTGAGCATATTCATACGCGGTATCCTCAAGTTTTACATCTAAAGAGATCGAACGCCCTCTTTCATCTTCATTATTTGTTGGGCAGGCCTTCGCTTCCCAAAAATGACTTTCCCGTACAGCCAGACCTTTTATGGCTTCCCGATCGGCGGCCTTTTTACAAAACCGAGTTCCCCTGCGTGATGACCGTGCATGATCTGATCCCTGAACATCAGAGGGCAAATTTTTCATGGAAAGGAAGGCTGTGGCATCGATTTTTCCATCTCAAGAAGCTGCTGAAAAACATGAGTGGAATACTCACGCCGAGTTTGATGGTCGCTCAAAACATTAAAACAAAACTTCCCAAAGAAATCACTTATGAAGGAGCGGATTTAGACGTGGAAGAAGAATGTCCACCGGGAATCCCTAAAGATAGAATCAAAGAAGGGTTTTTCCTAATGATTGCTCCCGCCGACCCTCGTAAACATTGGGATTGGGTCTTTGCTGCTGCTAAGCGTTTTCCTAAACTCCATTTTGTCTTTGTAGGATGGAAGGAGAAAGATCATCGATTTCGTGCGATTAAAAAAGAAAAGCTTCCCAACGCGGTATTCTTAGCCAGCGTTACTGAAGCCCAAAAAAAATGGCTGCTCAAAAAAGCAGAGGCGCTCCTTGCGCTCAGCTCTGAAGAGGGATTTGATCTCCCTGTTTTAGAGGCGGTACATGCAAAATGCCCCGTGATTCTTTCCGACATCCCTATTCACAGGGAGTTGTACAAAGCCAATCAATGGATAAAGACAGAGGAAGATTTATGCCGAACGCTTTACATGTTCAGTATCCAAGGAGGGAGAAGCCTGGAAGTTCCAAAGCCAAGAGGAGCTTACACCTGGGAAAAAGCCAGTCAAAGGACTCTACTTTTCTTTTTGAGAATACTCCAGAACAAAGATCGAAAGGATGGTGGCCACAGGTACAGCCATAATCATTCCCATGATGCCCAAAGTCTTGAGTCCAACGAGCATGGCAAGAATAATAATGATGGGGCTGAGTCCAACCGCTTGACGCATCACCGTGGGGACTAAGATATGCCCTTCAATTTGTTGCAAGAAGATGATGAGGCCAATCACCCAAAGGGCCATCCAGGGTGATTCATTGAATCCTACTAAAATAGCAGGAATTCCAGCCGCAATAGGGCCAACCACAGGGATAAGCTCCGCAATACCGGTCATCATGGCTAAGATTAGAGCGTTATCGAGACCTATGATCAATAAGCCGATGAGACTGAGCGCAAACATCAAAACCATCAGAATGAGTTGGCCACGAAGCCAATAACCAACTTTGTTTTGTATCGCTGTTATTTTTTCAGCGATGTACGTTCCATGCTTGGAAGGGAAGAGAGAGAGGAAGAATCGGTTCACATCTTTTTGATGCACGGTGAGGAAAAACGTCAGCACCAATACAACAACAAAGTTCACAATCCCATCAAAAATACCTTTAATAGCTCCCAGGGTGTTTCCCGCAACCCCTTCTAACTGAGAAGAAAGGGATTCAAGGCTGCTTTTAACTTGAGCCAGTACGGTCTCACGGTTGATTTCTTGTAGGAAGCTTTGCACGAAAGGAGTATCCAGGAAAGGAAGTTCAGTGGAATCGCTCAAAAGTTTTTCGAGCACCCCATTTAAACTACGCGCCAATTCCAAGAGCTGGGTAGCGACCAAAGGTACAAGTTGAGAGATGAAAAAGCCAAGAATGGCAAATAAAAGAAGAAACATCCCCAGTACGCTGAGGCTTCGAGGAACACCTTTTTTTTCTAAACGGTTCACGCTAGGGCTCAGTGCGGAAGAAAACAGAATAGCAATGAAGAAAAGGAGGAGGACGGGAGCAATTTCCTCTATAAAATGGCTGAGGGCAATCAGAGTCAAAACCACGATGGTCACTTTGGCCACATTGGTGAGTGAGAATAAAACCACGAGCTCATTTTTGGCTTCGCCTTCTTTCAAAATTTCTTTATCCGTTTCATTAAAGCGGGCATGGGTTTGAGCGGCTCTTTCCTTCTTAAATTCATTCAAGGTTTTTCGGAGGTTTTTAATATTCTCACGAGTAAGCTGGAAATAATCCGAGATTTTTTTTGCCATATTTTAACTGGAGATAGCGACTAAGATCACATTAACAATAAACCAAGAAGAAAGCACGAGGACATAGCCACTAATGGCGTATCTAATGATGGTTTTCCCTTTATCCTTATCTTCAGTCACCGCCCCATAAATATAAAAATAGCCTCCAATCACAATCATCAAAACCACTAAAACACCCGAGAGGGTAATCAAAAACTCCAAAATATAGTTTACAAAATAAGGGACCATCCAAAATTTCACTTTGCCCATTTTGACGGCGCAGCCCAAGAGTCCCGACCAATTGCTGTCGTCTTTTTCGAATTCAGCTTGAACCAAGCTCGGATCTCCATAGGTGAAGATCGCTTCACAGTAAAGGGGATCCCCTGCTTGTGGGAGCACCGAGGTGGCAACCGCATGGGCAGACGGAACGGAGAGAGGGCCGATTAAAACTAAAAGAAAACCCACCGCGATGAAGCGCTTCACAAGGGGCGAGATGGAAAAGAAGAAAGGCAGGTGCATAGGCGTGTTCAATAAAGAGTCTACTCAAAATCCAGCTCTTTGGGCAACCCTTCTTCAAAAAGCACACGGCCTAAGCGAAGCAGGGTCGAGCCTTCTTCGACGGCAATCGAATAATCCTCACTCATGCCCATAGAACATTCTTCCAAGTTCCCTTGAAGGGCTTTCAGTGTGCGGAACTCTTGCCTTGCTAAAAAGGGATCCATACTGGCGATTCCCATAAGACCTTGAAGCTCAAGATGGGGCAATGTTTTGAGCTTTGAAATCAACTGAAGGGCCTCTTGAGGGTCAACGCCACTTCTTTGAGGGAGCTTGGAGAGGTTTACCTGGAGAAACACACGCATAATCTTAGCCTGTTCTTCACAAGCCGCCGAAATTTTCTGAGCTTGTTCCAGATTCTCCACGCTTTGGATCACGTCAAAAAGAGCGACAATCTTGGCGATTTTTCGAGACTGAAGTTTACCAATAAAATGTTTTTCAAATGGTGTTTGGATGGCGGGCCATTTTTCAGAGGCTTCTTCTAAGCGATTCTCGGCCAAACGAATGGAACGAATTCCTCGTTGATGGGCCTCCTCAATCAAGCGTTCAATCTCCAAAACAGAGCGGCCTTTAGTGACAAGAACCAGCTTGAGTCTGTGCTTTTTATCTGTTATCATTGGCGATAAGTGAGCTATTTATGTTAGTCCCATAACCAGTCGCCTGAGCGACCCCATTATGTCTGCTGTTGTTGCTATTGTAGGCCGTCCCAATGTAGGGAAGTCAACGTTGTTTAATCGTTTGATCGGAAAGCGACGTGCCATTGAGTCCAATGTACCTGGAACCACTCGAGATCGTCTATACGACAAAATGTTTATTGGAGATTACGAGGTTTTAATGGTGGACACCGGAGGTTTGGAGCTGGATAAAGAGGGCGATACCATCGAAGCGAGTGTTCAAGAACAATCCAGAACCGCCATTGCTGGAGCCGACGTGATTCTTTTTGTGGTGGATGTACGTGAAGACCCTACGGCAGAGGATTTCCATGCCGCGAGCTTGCTTCGTAAATCAAAAAAACCGGTTTTATTGGTAGCGAATAAATGTGACAATCCTCGTTTTGAAGACCTTCGTTACAATCTCTACGAATTGGGTTTTGGTGAACCCATCCCCGTCACTGCTCTTCACTCTTATGGGATGGAAGAACTGGAAAGTCGAGTTGAAGAAGAATTAGGAAAATTGGGCATAGAAAAAGCACATGAGGCAGCTCCTAAAAGAGAAGAGGGGCGAACGCGTATTGCTTTTCTTGGACGTCCCAATGTGGGGAAGTCAACGATGGTGAATGCTCTTTTCGGTAAAAAAATGGTGGTGGTTTCCGAAATTCCAGGAACGACTCGGGATTCCACGGAAATCGACTTTGAATACAAAGATTATAAATTCACTCTGGTGGATACGGCAGGAATTCGCCGCAGAGGTAAGATTGAGCAAGGCATTGAAAAGTACAGCATTCTCCGAACCATGCAGTCCGTAGATGAAGCCGACGTCTGTGTGCTCATGCTTAATTTTGAGGAAGGAATCACCAATCAAGATTGCCACGTGAGCCAATACATTTTGGAGCAAAAGAAAGGGCTGATCTTGGTGGTGAATAAAATGGATTTAGTCGACTCGAATAAAAAAGAACAAGCGGAGCATATGTTTGTGCATCGTCTGCAAACAAAGATGGCTTATTTGCCTTGGGCGCCCGTGATTTTTGCTTCAGCCTTGGAGCGTCGGAACATTTTCCAGCTCCTTGAACAAAGCAACGATATCTCACAGGAAAGACAAAAATGGGTTCCAAAGGATGAATTGAGAGTTTGGCTTCAAATGGCCTTGGACAAACATCCTCCCAACATGGCTCGTGGAAAGCATCGTTTTGTGGTGAACAGCGTAGAGCAAGTGAGCATTGAGCCCCCCACTTTTGTGTTTAAATGCAACTGGCCGGAGGTGATGCATTTTTCTTATGGCCGTTACTTGGAAAATGGTCTACGTGAGCATTTCGGATTCATTGGGACAGCGATCAAATTGATTTTCCGAAAACCGGGAGGACGTGAAGGGAAAGCGGAAGAAAGCGAAGAAATAGTGCTGCCAGACGTAGATTTAGGGGCCGAGACCTGGTCAGTAGAAGATGACGAGGAAATTCATTCAGAATTAGAGGAGGAGCAATAAAAAGGCTGATCGATGCAGGGTTTTAGATGATCCGTTCGAGCTTCTTTTGCCATGCTGTTCTTATGCCAAGGCGAGCATCATGATCATGAAATTTAAGGATCTGATTAGAAATCACCGTGCCGCTTTTATCTTCCAGTTGCTGGTATTTACTCAGAGCTCGGCCCCATTGTTTTTCACGACACCAAGTTTCCACGGCATTTGATTTGAGCAGCCATTCCAAAGCGGACTGCACTCCCTCTAAGATTTTTTTGGGACGGCGAAAGTAACGCTTTCGCTTTATTTCACGGTGGAAATAAGGGGAGAGCCAATCTCGATTCCGTTTCAGCAAAGATTCATAGATCAAATAATCTCCAGCTACAGGTTCTAAACTGCGTAGCCAAAACGCTAAGTAAGGGTCAAAAATGGCTTCTTTTTCATCTCTTAAGGCCAGCGGAGACAAATCAAGAGCGTCTTCAGTCACATAAAAGCTCAAACAAAAGCGCCCTTTGACATGTTTGCCATGTCGTCGAAGGGCAAACAAAGAGCTCAAAATGGTGAGCGTCAGTCGAGCGGTGAACAATTTACCCGGCTTCGCCACAACGAAGAGGTCAATATCGCTGTTCTCTCTCACATCCGAAATAGGGAGGCTGTTACACACCCCCACCAAGCGCACAAAAGGGCAAAGAGAAAAAAGCCAGTTCCATCGTTTTACTTTTTTAAAAAACTCCTGACTACGGCGCTTTTTATCCTCCCATTCTTGCCAAAAATCTTCATCGGTGCGAGAAGAAAAATAGCCGCCACGTTCATGCACATAGGAGCTGTCTTTTAGGTAGAGGGATAGCTCAGCATCATCGGGGGAAAGGAACAACAAATAATCCGCCAGTTCCGAACGGGTGAGAGGCACCTCAAAAAGTTCAAAATAAGCGAGGGTGGAAAGGACAGCTTGTTGGATGGGGAGGGAGGGCATAAACTTCCAACAATTTAGCACTTCTCGTCTAGGAAAAACAGTTGAGAAATCGGACGTAAAGGGTAATTTGAATATGGACAATCAATCTTTCAACCCTCAGCACTTTTGGCAAAGCATTTAATTGCATAAACCGATGACTCAAAAACTCTCCATCTTCAAAGGGGACAAAATTAGAAAAACAATTCATAAAAATGAATGGTGGTTTTCTGTGGTTGATGTTTGTAAGGCATTAACGGAAAGTGTAGATCCCGGTGCATATTGGAGAAAATTGAAACAACGTCTCAATGAGGAAGGAAGTGAAGTCGTGACATTTTGTCACGGGTTGAAATTGGAAGCCCCTGATGGAAAGTCTAGAGAAACCGATTGTGTCAATACCGAAGGGGTATTCCGTATTATTCAATCCATACCTTCGCCTAAAGCGGAACCCTTCAAACGCTGGCTGGCAAAAGTGGGCTATGAACGAGTGCAGGAGATTGAGGATCCCGAATTAGCCACTAAAAGAACCAGAGCTTTATATAAGGCCAAAGGTTACAGTGAGGATTGGATTGAAAAACGTATGCGCGGGATTGCCATACGAGAGGAGTTAACCGATGAATGGGAGAAGCGAGGAGTGAAGGAGCAAAAAGAGTACTCCATTTTAACGGCGGAGATTTGTAAGGCCACCTTTGGGATGTCGCCAACAGATTATAAAAAATTCAAGAACCTAAAGCGGGAGAACTTGAGAGATCACATGACCGATTTGGAGCTGATCTTTTCCATGCTGGGTGAAAGGGCAACAACCGAAATCACAAAAACGAAGGATTCAAAGGGTTTCCCTGCGCTTAAAGACGATGCTCATCAGGGAGGAAAAATTGCCGGTGATGCAAAAAAAGCACTTGAGCTTAAAACCGGCAAGAAAGTTTCAAAGCGCGATAACTTTTTAAAGGAACCTGAAGCTAAAAAACGATTAGAATAATTTGCTTATTATGCCCAAGTCACACATCGAATCCTTGCTGGAAAAACTGCCTAATTCGCCTGGAGTTTATAAAATGAAAAATGCCGATGGAGTGATTTTGTACGTGGGCAAGGCGAAAAATCTAAGAAATCGCGTGCGGTCTTATTTTCGAGCGCAAAAAGATCGGCCCGTACGCACTCAAAAATTGCTGGAAAACATCGCCGATTTGCAGTGGATTGAAGTGGGGAGCGATTTAGAGGCGCTTTTTTTGGAAACCAATCTGATCAAAGAGCTACGTCCTCGTTATAACGTGCTCATGAAGGACGATAAAAATTTCGTCTACATTAAAATCACAAAAGAAGATTTTCCTCGCATTGAACTGGTGCGACGTGTGGAAAAGGATGGTGCGCGTTATTTCGGGCCAAAAACCTCCGCGGGTACCGTACGTAAAACCTTGATGCTCCTGCAAAAGCTGTTTTTATATCGCAGTTGTGACCTAGGGCTGCAATGGGATCCCACTCAAAAGGATCCTAAAACAGGGGCTACCCGCATCACCAAAAAAACCATCGCTTACCCTTGCCTTGATTTCCACATTAAACGCTGTGCAGGCCCGTGCATCGGCAAGATTTCTCCTGAAGATTACAAGAAATCCATTGATAAAATTCAGTGGTTTTTGGAAGGGAAAACAGATGAAATTGAAAAACAATTGAATGAGCAGATGAACGAAGCCGCACAAAAAAAAGAATTCGAAAAAGCGGCTCACCTGCGTGACAAAGTGCTGGCGCTTAAAAATCTGAGGGGTCCAAGCCAAGTAGCCACCTCTCCAGATCAGGAAAGCATGGACATCAGTGCTTTTGTCTTGGAAGGAGGCAAGGCTTATTTCAATCTTTTCAATCTACGTGAAGGGAAGCTCTTGGGGCAGGAAAATTTTATTGCGGACTCCGGCGGTTTTGAACCGGGAGATGAAGAACAGGCGGGAGAAGTGATGGAAGCTTTTCTCTACCAATTTTATGAAAAAGCCACCAGTATCCCGAGCATTATCCTCATTCCTTACGCCTTAGAAGAGCAAGATTTTTTAGAAGAATGGCTCAGCAATCAAGCGGGACATCGTGTGCACGTCAAAGTCCCCGAGCGAGGAAGAAAACATCAACTTTTGGAGCTGGCCGAGAAAAATGCACGTAGCTTCCAAAAACAACACAAGGCACGCTGGGAAGGCATGGAAGAAAAGGATGAAGAAGCCCTTCTGGAATTGGCACGTCATCTTGGCTTGCCGAAGCCTCCCAAACGTATCGAGTGCTATGACATCTCTCATTTGAGTGGAACCGATACCGTGGCGAGCATGGTGGTGCTGGAGAACGGGCGCACAAAGAACAGTGATTATCGCAAATTTCGCCTCAAAACATTGGCCAATGGAGAAATCGATGACTTTAAATCGATGAAAGAAATTCTCTTCCGGCGCTTGCTCTATTTGAACAAAGGGCCTAAAGGCGTGAGCTTCAAAAAAGCGGCAAAATCTCATCAAAAGGGGATTGAAGCTTTGCTTGAAGAATGGCGAGGCGCCCCAAAAGAGGGCGAGCCGATTTTTACAGGAGAGCTGAAAGAGTACACCGTGGCCGTAAAAAACAAAAAAGTCATAGGATTGCTTCGTCTCACGCAAGGGACAGGGGGTGGGAAGCAAAAAAGCTTTTTACAAAAGTCCTTTTACGTCACTCCCGATGAACGAAGTCTTGGAGTAGGAAAAGCCTTGCTTCGTTGGAGTTTTGATCATAAAAAAGCACAACGTATTTACCTCAGCTGTGATGAGAAAACCTTCGCTTACTACGATGATTTTGGCTTTGAGGAAGTCAAACAAATGCCGGAAGAATTTACTCATCAGTTGCAAGAGGAAGCTTATCTTGAGCTTAAAACTCATGTTATGGCTTACGATCCCTCTAAACATCATGATGCTTCTTTTCAGGCCAAACCCAATTTGATCGTGATCGATGGAGGAAAGGGGCAGCTGAGTCACGCGAAGGAAAGTGCCGACGCTTTAGGTTCAACGATTCCCATGATCGGGCTGGCCAAACGTGAAGAGGAAGTTTTTGTGCCCGAAAAGTCACTTCCCTTGTTGATTCCCAGAGATTCACGTGCTCTCCTTTTGCTCCAAAAAATCCGCGATGAAGCCCATCGTTTCGCCATCACTTTCCAGCGCAGTTCACGCAAAAAATACCTCACCGCCTCCGCTCTAGATGAAATCATGGGGATGGGGCCGACTCAAAAATCCAAACTTCTCACGGCTTTCGGTTCTGTTGAGCAAATAAGGAAAGCCTCGGAAGAAGAGTTAGTCTTGGTGGTGGGAGAGGCTTTGACGAAGAAAATAATACAGAAATTCAAGGTCGAAGAGTCCGGAACAGTGGATTAAGCTCGTCAAAAGAGCTAGAATCCAAGAGCTTAACCTTTTAATATGACCCTCGCTGAACTCAACGAAAATCTCAAGCAAGCCATGCTGGCCAAAGAAGAATTGAAAGTTTCCGTACTCCGTATGCTCAAGGCCGAGGTGATGAAAGTCCAAACCGATGGAACTGGAACGGAAATCACGGAGGAACTCATCCAGAATTTAGTGCAAAGAATGATCAAACAGCGCAAAGATTCCATAGAGCAGTTTGAAGCTGGAGGCCGTCCAGAGCTAGCCGTTAAAGAAAAGGAAGAGGTGGCTCTTTTGCAAGTCTACCTTCCGGAACAAATGAGCGAAGAAGCCATTCGGGTAGAAGTTCATGCCGCCAAAGAAGCTCTGGGCGTCACCGATAAAAGCGGCCTGGGAAAACTCATGGGGAGCTTGATGGGAAAACTCAAAGGCAAGGCCGATGGAGCCTTGATTAAGAGAATTGTTGAGGAAGAACTCTAGTTGGTGCCGAAAGTGGGGGTCGAACCCACACTCCCGATGAAGGGAACGGGATTTTGAGTCCCGCGCGTCTGCCAGTTCCGCCATTTCGGCACGTGCACACAGAAGAGTGCCCACGAAAGGTACACTAGTGCAAGCATACTTTTCAATGAAATTTTTAGCTAAAGTCTCATTGAAGTATTCCCTTTCAAGCGTTTAAAATCTCTGTTAAAATCGAGGCATTATTTATCCATGCCTTATGTTTCCTAAAAAAGAAAGCACACAAACCCTTTGGGTCGGACTCAGTTTTCTCGTTGTCGGTTTGGCGATTGGCTTATTGGTCAATGGAGGCACGATGCCTTTGGGAGGGAGTGAAAACAATCAAGCTCCAGATCCTACGCAAGGCTTTGATCCCAGCGAATTGGAAGTGGTTTCAGTGAGCGAGGACGACGATCCTTTTATAGGAGATGCCGATGCTCCCATCACCATCATTGAATTCAGTGATTATCAGTGTTCATACTGTAAAGGTTTTTCTAGGGATTCTCTTCCTCAAATCATAGAAAATTATGTAGACGAAGGCGTAGTTAAAGTCGTCTTCCGTGATTATCCTTTGCCTCCCGAAAAGCATCCTCAGGCTATTTTAGCTGCAGAGGCCGCTGAATGTGTGAGAGCCTACACCACCGAGGAAGATGCAGATTCCGTCTATTTTAAAATGCATGATTTCTTGTTCGAAAACACAGCTCTTTGGTCCGGCCAAAGCAATGCGGAAGAAGTGATGGTCAGTTTTGCAAAAGAGGACCTGGGAGTAGAAATTCAATCCTGTTTAGACAATGGGGAGATGACGGAAGAAGTACAAGCGGATTACGTGGCAGGAAAAAGCTATGGAGTCACAGGAACACCCACTTTTTTCATCAACGGGAAGAAGTTGGTGGGAGGATGGCCTTATAGCGTTTTTGAAGGAGTGATTGAAAGTCTCAAGTAAATTTTAAAATAACCCGGTTCATTTATGTTTTTTGATGAGGTCAAGCTGGAAGTCGAAGGTGGAAAAGGAGGAAATGGAGTCGTCTTTTTTCATCGAGAAAAATATGTAGAAGCAGGAGGGCCCGATGGAGGCGATGGAGGAAACGGAGGGAACCTGATTTTGGAGGCGGATGAAAACTACAATACGCTGCAACACTTCATGGGGCGCAAACACTATCAAGCGCAAGGAGGGGAAAATGGAGGCCGAAATGATATGGCGGGACACGCGGGCGAAGACATGATTCTCAGAGTTCCAGTGGGAACCCTAGTCTACGATGCAGAAACCGAAGAACTCTATGCGGATCTCAATAAGCATGGCCTTAAAATCAAAATCGCTCAAGGAGGAAGAGGAGGTTATGGGAATGGGCATTTTCCTTCCAGTACTCGCCAAGCCCCCATGTTCGCTGAGCTTGGAGATACGGGAGAATTTCGGAAAATACGTTTAGAACTTCAGCTCGTGGCCGACATCGGTTTAGTCGGTTTCCCTTCGGCAGGAAAATCCACCTTTGTCTCTCATGTGTCTGCCGCTAAACCTAAAATCGCTGCTTATCCATTCACCACTTTGGTGCCCAATTTAGGAGTAGTGAATTTAGCCACTTATGGAGGCAGCAAGGAACAGAGTTTTGTGATTGCCGATATGCCGGGAATTATTGAAGGCGCAAGTGAAGGGAAAGGCTTAGGAGATCGCTTTTTAAAACACATCTCTCGTTCCGCCACTTTAATCTATGTGCTGGATCCCTTCTGTTACGAACCCTATAGCTTGGCCGAGCAGTTCGAAATCTTGCAGCGTGAACTTAAAACCTATGATGCTAAATTAGCTAAAAAGAGTTTCTTTGTGGTGATGAATAAAATCGATTCCATCCCCGACGAAGATCGCAAAAGTCTTCAAGAAGAATTCCTTCAAGCCTTCCCTAAAATGAAGAGTAAATTCCGCATCGTTTCTGGAGTGAGCGGAGAGAATCTGGATGAGTTCATGTTCGACTTGTACAAAGCCGTGCAGAAAAATAAAACAAAGGAACAAAAGAAAAATCTCGAAAAAATAGAGGGCGAACTGGATTATATTCCCGTTCGCTTTGTGGATGAATCCAGCTTTAGAGTCGAAAAAATGTATGATGTAGAAGTAGAAACTTTTAAAGAACCTATACTGGGAATGGTGATTGATGTCGAAACTTTGCCCCAGCGACAACTCTTCAAGGTGACGGGAGCTCGAATTGAGCAACTCTCAAGGATGACGAATCCGGATTATCCCGATGCCATCAATCGAATTTTTGATATCCTTAAAAAAATGGGTATACAAAGAAATTTGATTCGAAAGGGAGCTAAAAATGGAGATTTCCTCAAAATTGGCCCTCGTTTTTATGAATTCCATGATCTTTAAGGCGTAAAACACTTATGAAATTGATCTGCGGGCTGGGGAATCCTGG
>CAZHKJ010000032.1:0-11749 GCA_964533115.1 uncultured Candidatus Peribacteria bacterium
AGATTTACATCCTATTAGCTCATAATGATAAACGTGAAAAAGTAAATATTTTACGGGCTTGGGAAGACCTCTTGCGTGCGTTTGGTTTTCAAGGGAGCGTTGAAACTTGTGAAAGAACAGATTTAATCAATACAGATCGAAGAGTGGTAGCTTTTAAAGGTGTATCTAAAGACCTAAAGGATCGAGCCAGAGAAAGAAACCAATTTGCTTTCATCGATAGCAGGCCAAATATTCTTTTATCCAAGTTGACCGAACTAACTGGAATTGACTACTCATCTAAAAGCCAAAAAAAGTAGAGGCAACAGAGAGAGGCGTTCTACTACTCCTTGAGGGCCGCTTGAGCGGCTGCCAGTCGGGCCACAGGCACGCGGTAAGGGCTGCAACTCACGTAATCGAGGCCGATTTCATGGCAGAACATCACAGAGCGAGGTTCGCCGCCGTGTTCGCCACAAATACCAATCTCTAGATCAGGTTTAGTGCCACGTCCCAGTTGAACCGCCATACGCATGAGTTGCCCAACCCCTTCTTGATCGATGGTTTCGGTTGGATTTTCCTCCAAAATGTGGTGTTCCGTGTAGTAAGGCAAGAAAGCTCCTGCATCATCACGGCTCAAGCCAAAAGTCATTTGAGTGAGGTCATTGGTTCCAAACGAGAAGAAGTCCGCATAATGAGCGATTTGATCCGCCACTAAGCAGGCTCGAGGCAATTCAATCATGGTTCCAATTTTCCATTCAAAATCCAGAGGTTGCATTTGTTCAGCCACTTTATCCACCAATTGGCGCATTTTTTTAAGTTCATTCACGTGTCCCACGAGAGGAATTTCAATTTCAACAACGGGTTTGATCCCATCCAAGACCACTGCTTTAGCCGCCTCAAAAATAGCTCGCACTTGCATCTCATAAATTTCAGGCATAGTGATTCCCAATCGACATCCACGGTGCCCCAGCATGGGATTGAATTCGTGCAGGGAGTCTACGGTTTTTTTGAGAGCTTCAAAGTCCACCCCCATTTCTTGAGCCACCGCTTTGATTTTTCCATCGGTATTCGGGAGAAATTCATGCAATGGAGGGTCCAAAAGACGCACGGTCACAGGGAAGCCATTCATCACACGGAAAATTCCTTTAAAGTCTTCGCGTTGTACTGGAAGAAGTTTGGCGAGAGGCTCCTTACGAGCTTCGGCATTTTTGGACAAAATCATCTGGCGCACATACATAATGCGATCCTCATCAAAAAACATATGCTCGGTTCGACACAGACCAATCCCTTCCGCTCCAAGGCGGCGAGCCACCTCACTGTCATGAGGATTATCTGCATTGGTACGAATTTTAAGCTTACGAACTTCATCCGCCCAGGCCATCAGCTCTTCAAAATCTCCGGTTAAAGACGCATCCACGGTAGGCGCTGCTCCAGCAAGCACCTCTCCGGTCGATCCATCCAAAGTGATCACATCTCCTTCTCGGAAAAGATGAACCCCGATCATCAAAGTTTTAGCTTTATCGTCCACATGAGCATCCTTACAGCCCGCAATACAAGGTTTACCCATTCCACGAGCCACTACGGCGGCGTGGCTGGTCATTCCTCCTGTAGAAGTTAGAATTCCTTGGGCCGCATGCATCCCATGAATATCTTCAGGGCTGGTTTCTTTTCGCACCAAAATCACTTTTTCACCCTCTTCAGCCATTTGATAAGCCTCATCGGCCGTAAAGACCACCTTACCCACCGCAGCTCCGGGAGAAGCAGGGAGACCACGCGCTAAAATATCGCGTTTAAAGGCGGGATCAATGCTAGGATGCAGCAAAGCATTCAATTGATTCGGATCAATGCGTAGAAGGGCTTCTTTTTGAGTGATGAGACCTTCTTTCACCATATCTACCGCAATTTTAACCGCAGCTCGAGCAGTACGCTTTCCCGTACGAGTTTGAAGCATGAAGAGGCGGCCTTTTTCAATGGTGAATTCGATGTCTTGCATGTCCCGATAGTGGTTCTCCAAAAGTCGTTGAACTTCGTTGAGTTGGTCGAACATAGCGGGCATGGTGTCTTGCAGGGCGGATAGTTTTTCAGGCGTACGAATGCCGGCTACCACGTCTTCTCCTTGAGCATTGCATAGGAATTCTCCAAAAAACTCTTTTTCACCCGTAGAAGGATTGCGAGTAAAGGCTACTCCTGTTCCACAATCATCCCCCATATTTCCAAAGACCATGGACTGCACGTTCACGGCACTTCCCATATTGTGAGGCATGCCATGTAAATTTCGGTAAGTGATTGCCCGTTTTCCATTCCAAGATTTGAATACGGCGATGATGGCCAACTCAAGCTGTTCACGAGGATTTTCAGGGAAAGGCCGTCCACTGTGTTCTTGTACGATTTGCTTAAAAACGGCTACGAGACGCTTCCAATCCGCAGCATCCATTTCGGTGTCCAGTTCTACATTTTTTTCTTTCTTTGCCGCCTCTAAAGCCGCTTCAAAATGGTCATGAGCAATACCTAAAACCACGTTCCCAAACATAGCCACAAAACGACGATAGGCATCATAAGAGAAGCGAGGATTTTCTGTTTGTTCAATCAAAGCCTCAACCGTTTGATCATTAAGACCCAAGTTCAAAATCGTATCCATCATTCCAGGCATCGAAACCTTAGCCCCGGAGCGTACAGAAACGAGTAAGGGATGTTTAGTATCGCCAAAGTTTTTGCCCATTTTATGCTCCAATTCCGCCATTTTTTCATCCAATTCATCGTAAAAACCCTGAGGGAAATCGGTTTTTTCGAGGTAGTAATTACAGACTTCAGTCGTGATCGTAAATCCCGGAGGAACAGGAAGACCCAAGCTGGTCATTTCAGAAAGTCCGGCGCCTTTACCTCCAAGGAGGTCGCGCATATCTCGATTACCTTCGTTGAATGCATAAATGTGCTTCATGAGAGGGGGAATTAAATGAATGAAGAGTAAAGGGGAAGTTTTAAGGGAGAAATCGATTAGAGTCCACGTCGCCATCGGTAAGCATCTTCAAGCCGTTTGAGGGCGGTGATGAAGGCAGCTTCACGGTAAGTGGAATTATATTTCTTTGCATTTTCAGAAACCGAACGCCAAGCCTCAACCATGATGGGCTTCAGCTTAGCTTGAACTTCTTCGGCAGACCAATAGTAATTCGCCTCATTTTGTACGAGTTCAAAATAACTCACCGTTACTCCTCCCGCATTAGCCAAAATATCGGGAATCACAGCAATACCCTTATTTTTCAAAATCTCATCTGCTTCAGGGGTCACGGGGCCATTCGCCAATTCCAAGAGTAGCTTAGCTTGAACCTTGTCCGCATTGTCCACTCGAACCTGATTTTCAAGCGCAGAAAGCACAAGAATGTCCACATCTAAGGTGAGTAATTCTTCATTGGTGATCAGTCGAGCTTCAGGGTGGAGCTTTGTGTACTCCGAAACCGCTCCTCTCTCCGCTTTGCAAGACATGAGCTCCTTAACATCTAAGCCCATGGGCTGGTAAAGACCGCTTTTTGAATCCGAAACCGCCACCACTTTTAAGCCTTTTTGAGCAAGAAGCATGGCCATAAAAGACCCCGCATTGCCAAAACCTTGAATAGCCACCGTCAAACCGGGCCTTATTTTGTCCGCTTCACGCAGATATTCTTCAAGCACATAGACTCCTCCTTGACTCGTAGCCGTGTCACGACCTTGAGATCCACCCATAGCGAGGGCTTTCCCCGTCACCACACCGAGTACATTTTTCCCACGATACCTAGAATATTCATCTGCAAACCAACCCATGATTTGAGAGTTGGTGTAGACATCGGGGGCAGGCACGTCCACATCAGGGCCAACGAAAGGCGCAATGGCACGAGCATATTCTCGAGTCATACTTTCCAGTTCTCTAGGGGACAGCTGTTTTGGATCGACAATAATACCTCCCTTTCCGCCTCCTAGGGGGATATTCACCACGGCACATTTCATGGTCATCCAGGCCGACAAAGCTTTCACCTCCTCTAAATCAACATCAGGATGGAATCGAATTCCCCCTTTATAAGGGCCACGAATGCTGTTGTGTTGACAGCGATAGCCACGAAAAACTTGTAAACGACCATCGTCCATTTTCACGGGAACAGCGACTTCTAAAATCCGTTCATGGTGACTGATCAGTTCATGAACACTAGGGGCAAGACCCATGAGAGCAGACGCTTTAGCGATCTGAGCCAGGGTGTTTTCGAAGAGGGACATGAAAGGGTGATTAATAAATCGCAAAAAGTCTAGGACCGACGGGCCTCACTCGCAAGGCTTTTTTCGAAACCATGCGTCTAGACAAGCCAATAAACGCTCAAAGAATCCTTTTCTGTTCTGTTTTTCCGCATAGAGTTCAGCTTGCAGTCGCTCCAAAATCGTTATGAGCATCATCTTTTCTTTATGGTGCATGTAGACAAGTTCTGCCATTCGGCTCTCGTTCAAGGCACTTTCTACGATGGAGGGTGCGCTTTGTGGGTCACGGTTCATGGTGGGGAGTTCAGCGTCTAAAATATAAAAATCGTTTTCTAAAAAAACTTCAGGACGTTCTTCACGGGGACGAGTATTCTTAGGCAAAGATGAAGCGTCAAAACGGTCGAGAATTTGAGCTTCAAAGGGGGGTATTTTTTGACTAGTCAACGGCTGATCATGATCTGTTAAAGCTGGACTAGTCACCGGGCTGGAGGCGGGCGACGGAGCTTCGGTAAAATGAGGGAGTTGAGCTCGATTAATCGCATATTGAAAGCCTTGAGGAGTACGGATTCGTTCCGCTTTCAGCTCCCCTTTTTTAATCATACGACGAAGCGTCTGAGGAGATTTCCTCAGCAGCTCAGAAGCTTCCTGTAGCGTTAAATACTCATTAGCCATGACAAGGTGTACTATCTAAGCACTATGGATGTATAGTCGATTTTCAGCTTATAGTAAAGGAAAAGCAGGCTTTGACTAGTCAAAAAATAGAGGTTCTGACTAGTCAATATTACGATTAGTCAAAATTGAATAGTTAATTAGTCAAAAATTTAAATTAATCTTAAATTGTGCAAAATTACGACTAATCAGATTGAAATAAATGGACTAGTCGGCTGGATAGCTGGAGTCTAGTTAAACGCAGGCGACTATCCATCCATTAAAATGCAAAAAAAACAAAATTCTCCGTTTAGCTAGGCTTGCTCCCTTGCTCCTTTCTTAAACTTTGCTAAGATGGGATACATGGAAAATCTACGCCTCTCCTGGGATCTCTTCGTGCTCGTGTTTTTTGGGGTAGTGATTGCCTACAGCTTCATCATCGGACGAAATCAAACCATTAAAGTGCTGATCTCCACGTACATGGCTATTTTTACGGCAGACGGAATAGGCAATCTCATTCAAACTTACATTCTTCCCACAGCCCCTTCATTGCAAGGAGAGGCCGGCCTTCAGGCTCTGGTTCTTGTAAAGATTTTCATCTTCGTTCTCGTGATTGTTCTCTTAGCGATCAAAGGAGCTTTCAGTGTTAATATTTTATCGGAAAATTCTGCAGTCACCCGCATTTTAACCAATCTCAGTTTTGGACTTCTCAATGCGGGACTTATGGTGAGCACTCTTTTGGTTTATTTGACGGGAGGCTCTTTTGTCACCGGAACGGTCTATACTTCTTTGCAAACCAATCTGTACGCTCAATCTCAGTTCATTCAAGCGATTGTGGATCATTACAATGTATGGTTTGCGCTTCCGGCCATTGCCATAGTAATGGCCAGTTTTTTTCAAGCTCAAGACGAGCTTTAGCCTATTAGTTCAAAAGAGGGCTTGCATCCTTGCCCTCAGCTCCCTAAAATACGCAGGTCCTTTGGATTACAATACGGGACAGTAGCTCAGTCGGTAGAGCAACAGCCTTTTAAGCTGATGGTCCTGGGTTCGATTCCCAGCTGTCCCACCACTTTTCCCCAAGTTTTCCACAAAAGAAGACGGAGGCTCTTTGAGGTCTAGACGTCCAGTATTTTGACTAATCAACAGGTGAGGAGCTGATCTAAAATCACGCAAAAAAGAAGATAAACTTTTCCACAAAAAGGCCCATCCGGAAGCCTTCTGTCTTTAAGTCTCACCCTCCAAACAAGCCAAAACCTTTGTTGACTTCTACTCCAGCTTCTTGAGCCAGGGCTTCGTAGAGTTCTTTTTCTTTTCGGGATAATTTTTCGGGAATTTTCACCTCAATCGTGACTTTGTGATCGCCCACTGTTTCGGAGCGTAGAGAAGGGGCTCCTTTGTCTTTCACCACGAACTCGGTGCCACTTTGAGTTCCTGCGGGAATTTTAAGGTTAGCTTTTCCGTGAATAGTATCGACTTTAAGAGTGCCTCCCAAAACTGAAAGAACCAATGGAATGCTTTCTGTAGAGTAGAGGGTGCTTCCCTCGCGAGAAAATTTTGGATGAGCGCTCACATGAATGTGCAGAAACAAATCTCCGTAGTCCCCGCCGAAAAGGCCTGCGGCTCCACGACCTTTCAAGCGAATAGTCGTGCCGTCCTCTATCCCTTTAGGAATAGTTACGCTCAATTCCTGTTTTTCTTTCACTCGGGTTTGTCCTTTACAAATACTACATTGTTTTTCAGGAATTTCTCCCCGACCATTACAACTGGAACAGTTTTGAACAGTGCTGATCTGGCCTAAAATGGTTTGCCGATTCATACGCACCTGGCCCTTTCCTTGGCATGTTTCACACTGACGGATTTGAGTGCCAGGTTCATTTCCTTTTCCTGAGCAGTGTTTGCAGATCTCCGGTTTGGTGATTTCCAAGTGTTGCACGCTTCCAAAAATCGCCTCTTCAAATTTAATAGTGATTTCAGTCTCGATGTCTTTTCCTCGTGAAGGGCCTTTTTTTTGTGCGGAGCTGGAGCCTCTAAATCCGGAACCTTCAAAGCCACCCCCAAAGAAACTTTCAAAAATATCAGCGAAGCCATTAAAAGCATTGGGGTCGAAAGAAGCCCCTCCGAAGCCACCACCCCCTCCTTGGCCGGCAAAACCCGCATGGGCACTTCCAAATTGATCGTAGCGGGAACGCTTTTGAGCATCTGAAAGAACTTCGTAGGCTTCCTGAACCTCTTTGAATTTGGATTCAGCCGTTTTATCGCCGGGATTTTTATCGGGATGGAATTCTTGAGCTTTTTTGCGGTACGCCTTTTTAATGTCGGCATCCGAAGCTTTTTTGTCGATCCCTAGAATGGAATAGTAGTCACTCATAAGCCACCCTACTTTAAAGCAAAGCAAATTTTTCGCAAGGTATATAAAAAAAGATTTAGCGTGAAAGGCAAGTCAAATTCACTAAACGGCAAAAGCTAGGCAAGACAGCTCAAAACGCTAAAAAATGGCTTCATGTAAACAAAAATCAATCTGTTGTCCATTTAAAGGCAGTGAGAAGCGGACTGGGTCGAAATAGACAGGACTGTCCAAACTGTCCACAAAACCTTGAAAGAAACCTGTTGCATGGCTAGACTGTCACCCGTACCTCTGGTCCCATCGTCTAGGGGTCTAGGACACAGGATTCTCATTCCTGGAACCGGGGTTCAAATCCCCGTGGGATCACCAAGACCTTCACACCATTAATTCAGAACGACTATATTGTCTTGTCAACCGCTAAAATGAAACGATCTGTCTACTCGCTGCGTTCTTAAAGACGACAAGCACGATAGCTCCCAAACAAAAACCAAACCCCGGACGCACTTACGAACCTTTCTTTCTCAGCTCCTTGAAAACACGGCAAAAACAAATTCTCCTTATTATATATGGATCTGCTGCTTTAAGGGTCGAAGCGGTGGATAAAATAAAAGTGCTTATTCTGTATAAGTTGCTTATTCTGACCTTTATTTCTTTTTAATTTGTATACTATGGAAATCTCTTTCGTTACACGAAAGTTCCAACGTTCCATAGCTGGCTTCAGCCTTCTTGCTATCCTCGCTTCTTTTGCAGGATTCGGAACCGCTGCTGCTATGTCATTCGATGACGTAGCAAATAACCACTTCGCTGCAGAGCAAATCGATGCTCTCTCCGATGCGGGTATTATGACCGGTTATGAAAACGGAACCTTTGGTCCTGATGACGTTTTAACACGTGAACAGGCTGCAAAAATCCTCGTGCTTGCTTTCGTTGGCTCTGCTGACATGGACGCTGAGGTAACTTGTTCTGGTCAAGTTTCTTCTTGGGCTACTGCTTACGTAGCTACCGCTAACCTCCATGGAATCTTGGAGGGAGACGATGAAGGGAACTGTAATGCCATGGACAATGTAAAGCGTGCTGAATTTGCTAAGATGGTGGTTAACGCCTCCGGTCTTTCAAATGATGGCACCATGGCTAGCGACATGTTTGACGACGTTGTTGCTGGATCTTGGTACGATGAAGTCATGGGTACTGCTTACGTCTATGGCGTAATGGGCGGATACCAAAATGGCGACATGGGACCTGCTGATTCAGTAACTCGTGGTCAGGCCGCTAAAATGACCTACAACGCGATGAATCCTAAGTACGATCCTGTAGATCCAGATCCAGATCCAGATCCTACTCCAAACCCAACAGGAGGTGATCTCGAAATCATCCTTTCTTCTGAAAGTGCTGACGACTACACTTATTTCTCCGTTGGAACCAACGCTGAAGTGGCTGTATTCGAACTCACTGCAGCAGACGAAGATGTACTCGTGACTTCTTTCCAAGTTGAATTGGCAAGTGGGCTTTCTGGATCTATCGACGCTCTTGCTCTCTACAATGAAGCAGGAACTCGTATTTCAAATGTGGACACTTCTATCGACTCTGATGACATGGCTCGTATGAGCATGCTCGAAGGAGGTTACACGATTGAAGCGGGAACTTCTGAAATGTTCCGTTTGATCAACACTTTCGCTGCTGGTGCTAGCACTTCTACTCTCTACAGCTACGCTTTCGATGCTTCTATGATCGAATCCAATGCGACGGAGGTTGAAGTGGAAGACGATCTCGTGACCGGAATCTTCGGACTCTTGGTTAACGACACAGGTAGAATCGCTATAACTGATGAAAACATTCCTACGGAAGTTCAAGTCGGTGAAACCGATGCTGAACTCTTCACTTTTGAAGTGGATGAGACCAGCAACGACAAAGATGTATGGCTGATGGGAATCACTTTCGAGAACACTGAAGGTGCAAATTTGGATGAGGCCGTTAGCGATCTTGAACTCTACTTTGATGGAGACATGGTAGCTGAAGGAACTCAATTTGGAGATTACATCTCTTTCCAAATGGATGAAGACACTGCTCCTATGATCGAAGAAGGAACTTCTGAATCTTTCGAAGTTCGTGCTCGCATCATCGGAGAATCTTCTGAAGACTTACTCTTTGACATCGAAAACCCTCTCGATGTACGTGCTGTCGATGAAGATGGAAACAGCGTAGCAGTTATTGAAGGCTATACTGGTGCAATCACTAATATTGATGCCGGAGCCATTTCTGTAGTCGCTTACGACTCCCAGGTGGACAAATTCCGTGCGGACCGTGACGACATTGAGCTAGGAAGCTTCGAACTCACTCCTGGAACTGATGGAATGGAACTTGTTTCCTTGAACATCAATATCAACCTTGTAGAAGAGGAAGATGATGGTGGTGAAACCTGGTTCGTATCTGATCTTTTTGAAAACTTCCAAGTCCGTGTGAATGGAACCAACTATGGATTAGATCGTCTCGGAGTAGCTTCTGCTAATGAGACCTACAATGTAGAGCTCGACAGAACTTTACTCGAAGGAACGGTTTATGAGTTCGTTGTTTATGCAGACACTGTTACGACAACGGCTGCAGCTGCTACAGCTACAGCTTCTCTACGTGACGGATTAACTTACGACATTGACTCTTACACCAACTTTGCAGTTGAGATGGCTCTTGCAAATCTCGGAACAGGGGATACAACCGACGGTATCGTGGTTGAGGAAACTGCTTCTGGAGACGAAGTCACAGATTTTACTCCTTCTGCGGTTTCCTTCAACCAATTGGATGGAGAGACCTCAGGTGTAGACATCAGTGCTTTGACCCTTTCTTCAACAAAGACAGCGGTCATCGGAGCTGAAGACGTACTCGCTCTCGAATTCGAAGTCGAAGAAGACGCAGACGTTTCTGATCTCACGATCAAAGACCTCAACGTCAGCGTAAAAGTAGATGAAAACGATGATGGTACTTTTGCAGCTTCAGGAGAAGACGCAACTAATTCCAACATCACTAGTATTGACCTCTATCAAGTATCCTCTACAGGTACTGAGACCCTTTTGGATTCCGTCTCTGGATCTCAAATAGGAGCTCATGAAGTCTCTGAAGGAACCTTGGTAAACTTTGACTTCGGTGACGTAGTGGTCGATCAAAACTCCAAAGAGAAGTTCCGTGTTTACGTGAGCTTTGTCGACGATGAAGCCATCGGAGGCGATGACTTCCGTGTGGTTGTCAGCGAATACGACATTCGTGACGACGAAAACAACGAAGCTTACGATTCGAGCGATGTAGATGCTGATGGAGATTTCTATGGTGCAGATGTTCAACCCACTTCAGGAAGGACTATTAGCCTCGTTTCCGTCGGTACTCTATACGTGAACGTTGACAATGATGACGACACCTATGGTACTGAAGCCGCTCGTTGGCTCCTTGCTGGTGAAAAAGGTGTAGGACTCATGACCATCGAAGTTCGTGCAACGAACGAAGATGTAACCATCGAAGATTACGCTTTGACAATGGCTGGTGCGGAGGACGACATGTCCGAATACTTCGAAACCATTTACGTTTACAACGAAGATGGAATCTTAGTTGGAAGCAAAACTCTCAGCGATGAAGCAGCTACAGTGACTTTTGACAGTTCTTCTACAGAGCTGTTTGCTCCTGCAGAACAAACAGTCAGTTACTACTTTGTAGCCGATCTTCTAGCTTACGGTAAGGATTACGCTGGAGAAAGAGACGATGCTACAGCAACACCAGGTACTACCTTTGCTTTCTTGGCTACTGACGTAACAGGAAACGACTCCAATGACACTTACCTTGGAGAGAATGTAGACCTTGATACAGATTTAGATGCTGGAGAAATCATCTATGAAGGAGCAGATAACAATGCAGCTACAACTGCTGTTTCAGAAACATTTGATGTAATAGCTACTCGTCTCAGCAATGTGGCTTTTGTCTCTTCAGCAGGTGGACAATCCGTAGACACCAGTCTTACTAACGGAGAAAACACAGTCGCTATTCTTGCGATCACTGCAGATGATACAAATAACACAGAGTCAAACGGAACAGATATTGCAAGCTTACTTCAAGGCGTTTCTTTAGATGTTTACTTTGAATTAGGTGGAGCAGGTGACATCAACAGCATGCGGATAGAAAGAATTGGGACTTCTGCGGAAGCGGTAGGAAGTACGCCTGCTACCTCTGGAGATCCATCTCTCTTCAATATCGCTACCTCATTTTTGAATGCAGTAGATGAAGAAGTTGACCCAGGTGAGACTGTTTACCTGGAAGTCATTGCTGATGTCACGTTAGATACGGCAGTTGATGGAGAGTACATTCAAGTCAGAGTGGACAACATCAATGGTACTTGGTTAACATGGGCAGACAGCGTTACTGGTACACCAGTTACACGACATGGTGTATACATGGGAGATCAAGATCGAATCACTGCTACTAAAGTTAATGAACTCAACTAGATCTCATCTAGTTTGACTCAGACCTGAGTACGGTTCGACCTCGTGTTGATCCCAAAAAGCCCCCTCTCGAAAGAGAGGGGGCTTT
>CAZHKJ010000033.1:0-7121 GCA_964533115.1 uncultured Candidatus Peribacteria bacterium
CTCCCTGTTTGGCTGCTTAAGAGGTTAGAGGGGACACCGTGCACTGATTGGCAGGGCTTAGTGGATGCACTTGGAACTTTAGACTGGGCGGCTTTGGAAGTCGATCTCTTCCAAGTAAAAGAGTTTTTGAATCTCAAGACAAGCGTCGCTTAGTTCCATCCGAACCAATACGCCAATCCAATGACAATTAGACCTAGGATAATAATACCCACAGGACGCTCATACCATGCCCGTTTGGCATCAGAACCAATTTGAGCTTTGTTCTTATTGCCCGTTTGGATGATATTGTGACCTCCAACGTTCCTCATAAATTAAGGGTTAATTTCTACAGAGTTGTCTGAACCGATTTGCTCAATTTTATTGCCAAGAACAACTTCCAAATGAACATCGAACCGATCACGGATGGTGTTCCGAAATTCGATCAACTTATCTATACGTGCTTTCATTTTAGAAATCGCCATGAAATAACGGATGTTTGCTGCAGTAGCACCAAAAGGTGGATTGGCATCTCGGAACTCGTAGGGTTCTGATTGAGAGATAAATATTTTTTCTAACTCATTAATGGCTCGAATACACCAACCTTTAGCTTGCTCTTCCCACAGGTCCAAATCTGCAGAAGGAACTGAATTGGGGGCTAATAAAAATGGGCGATAAGATTGAGTGATCAAATCGCGCTCCTTACACCCTGCAACGATCAGATCGTCCAAGATTTGGTAGGCATCATCAGCAGAAACCTTGAGATATGAAACACCCATTTCATCGGGTTAGTTGAACAGGATGGAATCTACAACAATTACTGTGTGATGTCGAGCGACAGGCCTCTATTTCAAGAGGCGTACTTCACCAACTCATCCTTCAACACCAGCATCGCTTCACAGTCATCCTCATTGTAATCCAGAATTCTTTGCAACTTTTCAGCAGATTTATCTTTACACCATTCGTTGAACCATTGAATTGAAGCTGCTCCCGAAGGGTTTGCATCTCGCCAATTGAAACCCAAGTGTTGAGCAAGGGTTTTGACCGAGTAGTTGTAGGTTGGCCAATCCGTATACTTTTTCACCAAGTCATAATACAGATCGAGCGAGGCATCGTTATCAAAGAAGGCTTCCACTTCATCTTCTGAAATCACATCAGGATACTTTTGCTGCAACACTCGGTATTGAGTTCGCTCATACTTGCTGTAGTAGAAAACCGAGAACTCGCCCTTGGGCAAACTTCGAATATAATTCCAAAACTTTTGCCATGCTTCTTTTTCGGCTTCATTAGAAACGGATTCAGCCACAAAGGAATAAAACTTTGGCTTTTCCGAAGAACCAACCCGACGTTCCACAACTCCATGAAGATAAACGATGTTTTGTGTTGGATCAGTTTCGATGTCGAAGTAAAGCTCGATCGGCTTGTCGGGAAGAGTGAAGGGTTCCAAAATCAAAGGCTCTTTCGCTCCCGAAGTAAGTAGCTGTGCTCTTCTATGAAATTTGACCAAAGAGTCTTTGCCAATCCCATTCAGCTCCACCTTCTTTTTCCCTTTCGCATCAAAGTAGTCTTCAGGATCTAATGTGGCGAGTTCGTCGACTGTCATGGCTAAAGACTCAAGTGAATCCTGTTTAGAACGACCCACTTCAGGAATCAAAGAGAGCATGTTGGAATCCACGCATTGCTTCTTACAATTTGAATACCAGACACACATTTTACAAACACTCCCAAGTGCGGGCTTAGTCTTAATAAGATTTTTTAAGATGTTCCCTACCTCCATTAAAGCGGATTCATAAAATTCCCACCACGTTTCTTTAGCCCTTGCTCCTCTCGCTTCATCCAAACAATACTCGACCATCTTGCCTGCACTGTCGAAAATCTTCCCTCGATAATGAGTAGCAAAACCGAGTCGTCTTAACGCATCAGTATAGAGAGCAAGTTGTAGTGCGTAGTGCTTTTTCAACTTTCCTTCTTCAAAATCATCCTGTCCGTCCAAGCCCATGCCAGACTTAATATCCACCGCCACATACTCACCATCAGCTTGCAATTCCAAAAGGTCAGGTTCACCCAGAAGCTCATCCACTTCCAAACGACCGTGGTAAATCAAAGGCTCTTTGCGAGCTATAGCTTCAAGTGTTGCCTTAGCTCGCTCTGCAACTGGAACTTTCGAAAGATCACAAAGAGCTTGCTCGCCTTCAAACTTTGCCAAAACCTCGGCTTCATACTTGGTTCCATTTTCCCAAAGCATTTTCACAAAGTCATTCGGCTCATCCTTTAAGTTCGGGTTATCATGAGCGTCACGCCAAACACGATGTGGACATTGGATAAAATCGTAGAGGTTGGAAGCTGTAATTTTGTGCATAGAAAGCCATTCTACACCAAACACAAAAAACCGTTGACTCTGATTTGAGTCAGTAATATTATGACTACGACTTTAATCGCCCCACGCCCCGCCACTATGCAAACACTCACACCTTCACAATACGGCATTCAACTCGGAAAAGCTGTAAAAATGCTGCGAGAAAGACAAGATATGACGCAAACTGGCTTGCAAGAAAGTGCAAAGCTCGCCAGCGGATATATCTCCAGACTGGAAGCAGGTGAATACACTGCCCCCTCAATCGTACATATCCTTAAAATCGCTCAAGCCTTCGGGATGAACCTTCGGGACTTCCTTGAATATGCTGAACTCATCCCCCAGAAAAACACTTTTGAACAGTGTCTTCGTGGCGAAGGGGCTGATGAAGAGCAGATCAGGGAGATAACCAAATTCAAAGAATATGTTCTCTTTACAAACAAAGGCAGTAAATAAAAGTGGACTCCTTTTAACCCAGTTTGAACTCAAACAGCCCAAAAAAGTGAAGGGCTACTGCTATCACTTTAACGTCCCCGAAGAACACCTCAAAGAATACAAGCAAACAATCTACAACCACGGAACCTTCTACAAAGAAGCCTGCGATCTATTTCATTCCCTATATCCTCAAGCTCCATACAGTGCGAGTCATTTTTTGGAATTCTTGAAAAACTGTTGGGGCATTAGCGCAACCATAAGACCTTTCACAAACAGAACAGAGTTAGACCTAAAAGGAACTTGGGAGTGGGACGACGACCTCAAAGACAGCGTTACCATTCGAATAGAAAACACCATGACCGAAGCGCAAAAGAAACTGACGATCATTCACGAATGCTTTCATGTCATCGAAGATCTTGACCCCAGTTTTTTAGCAATGATTGAAGGATGCCATCCTGATATTCGCTTGAGAGTAGCGGAACGGATTGCGGAAAAGAGTGCAGTTGAAGCCGTGCTACCCCAGCACGAATACGAACATTACAGAAGAGAACATAAAACAAGATCAGAGATTGCGGATAAATACCGTGTTTCGATGGGACTCGTTAATAACTTCAGGGTCTAAAAAATTTACCCTCAATATGATTTTAATCATTAATTTTCTGATCATTGGAAGCCGTGCAACAGACCAGTTACGAGGAAGAAGAAATAGATTTCGAAGCAAAGCAAAATTTGATCGGCTTCTTTCGACTCCTCCATAAGATAGACCAGCGCACCAACCCTGAACGATACACTTCCAAACCTTCTCTATGATCGACACTGTTGTCCTTGAACTTCCGTTCATGGACTACCACATCACCGACCACGAACGATTCTCCCCTGCCACTCACAACTTGGTTCAAACCAGAACCTACTTGCTCAAATATGTGAACAACCCAACGAGTCAGGACAAAAAGGACGGCATCTACAAACCTCGTTTAACGATCACAAAACGGCGGGTCAAAGGAAGAGATCACATCCCATTGCGAATCGAGTTTTCAATCCCAAAACTCATTTTTGGAAACAACGTCGATGAGCTACACGATGCAGACTTCCCAAGAGTAACGAATGCGCTCCAAAAGTGCCTTCAAACAATGGGCGTGAGCACCACGATCAAAGCCATCATGTCTGCCAAGGTTTCGGCTGTGCATTATTCAAAGAACGTCCAACTTTCGGATGGCTCCACTGCCTCTTTTGCCATCAAAGAGTTGAGCAAGATCAACCTCACTCAAAAGCTCGACCTATCCAGCACCCAATTCAGAAACGAAGGGCATTCGCTTCAATACTACTCAAACTGCCACTCGTTTGTGATCTACGACAAAATCAAAGACATCTCTCAAACAAAAGGACACGCCATCGACAAAGACCAAACTCTTCAACAACTCAATCTTTTTGACCTCATCGAAGGACGAGCAAACCCGCTTGAAATACTCCGTTTAGAAGTTCGCATCAGTAAGCGCACCAAGCTCAAAACTCTAATGACAAAGCTGAAAAGCCCAAACACAGACCCAGAGTTCAAAGACGTGTTCAATGGCAAACTCGCCCAAGCCGTTCTGAAGCATTACTGGAAAGACATGGTCACGGAAAACAACCTTTTCTTGTTCGTGAGCACCAACGAACCCCAGCAGATGCTCAAAGTTCTTTTGCGAGCGGGCTACACCCCAAAAGAAGCCTTTTACCTACTTGGGATCATCACAGCCAGCAAGGATAAAGGTTTGCGAGAACTGCGAAAAATGCTGGGTAAACACGCCAGCAAACGCTCATGGGATCGGATCAAGAAAGACTTCGCCATGCTCAATAGCCTTTCAACTGTCATGCCTCTCTACAGCTTTATGGATGAAGTGAACACAAGTCTCGAACACTTCAAGCCCTACAAGCTCCAAAAAGAGGCTTTGCCCTTCCTATAATGTCGAAAATTTGATTTAATCTTAACATATAAAAAGACTCACCCTGGTACGCATACATGTAGAGGCGTGGTGAGTACTAGTAGATTCATTTTACATCACTTATGAACCCAAAACAAGACTATCAAAAGCCACCCATAACCATCGACCAGCAATTAGACCTGTTGAAAAGTAGAGGACTGCTCGTCCAAGATGAAGACAATGCAAAGCACTCCTTGAACAATATCAGCTACTACCACCTATCTGGTTACTTCAAGCCTTTCCAAAAGGAAGACGACGGCTTTTTTGCGGGTACTAAATTTGAAGACATTTTAGACCTCTACTATTTCGACCGAAAGCTAAGGTTACATTTTTCGAATGCACTGGAAAGAATCGAGAAATCCTTCAAAACACGGTTCATTTATCAGCTCGCTCTTGGACTTGGGGCAAACTGTCTAACCGAAAATCCAGCCTTTGAAAAACATAAAGATAAGATCGACAAGAATTTAAGCGAGTCAACGGAGCCATTCATAAAAATGTTCAAAGAAAAGTATACAAACCCTTACCCTCCAATATGGATACTCGCCGAAGTGTTGAGTTTTGGAGACATACTGAATATCTACAACAGAAGCGTCGATGCACAAAATAAGAAAGCCATAGCGGGATACTACGGAATAGGCGGAATGTATTTATATTCTTGGCTGAACAACCTTCGAGAAGTCCGCAACATCTGTGCACATCACTCACGCCTGTGGAACAGAACCATCACAAAACGATTAAAAGAAGATCGTGAACATTCAGAGCTTCAATACAATAATCGTATTTTTGACTCAATATTCATAACGCACATTCTTTTAGACACCATTTCGCCTACCTTTGAATGGTTGAGTGAAATAAAGAACCTCATTGAAGAGTATAAAGTTGACGTTCGTAAAATGGGCTTCCCCGACAACTGGGAAGAGATTTTCACTTCACTACTTGGCAAAGAACAGTTGTAATCCACTCTTATGGCTTCAATCTTCAAAAAACGCATACTCAAAGACCGTCTGGATCAGTTCAGTATTCCAAACATGGAAGCTAAGCTCGCCATCGTTCAAAAATGGCATCAAGCCTACAAAAACGGACACTTGGAAAAGAAGGGCGAGAAAGAAGCCGAACAAGAGTTCATTCAACAGATTTTCGTTGAAGTTTTAGAGCACACTCGTTTTCCAGACAATCCTTACACCATCATCCCTCAAGGAAAGACCATGACATCAGGGCAAAAGCCCGATGCCATTTTGGGCTACTTCGAAAACGACAAAGAACCAGAGAAACTTGCAGCCGTCTGTGAGATCAAAGACTGCAATACACCACTCGACAGATCACAAAAGAGAGAGGGCAATCTCTCCCCCATTCAGCAAGCCTTCAAGTATAAGACCCAGTACCAAAGTTGTGATTTTGTAATCGCTACCAACTTCATCGAAATCCGTTTACTCAAAGACAACGAGCTAAACTTTGAAAAGTGGACTTTAGAATCCCTTGTAGACCCTACCAACGACTACTTTGAATTCAAAAAGTTCTACTACCTACTTTGCAGAAAAAACCTCATTGCAAGTCGTGGAAAGAGCGTGACACTTCAGCTCCTTTCAGACATTCAAGTCGAGCAAGAAGCCATCACAAAAGAGTTCTACAAACTCTACAAAGAGCTTCGCCAAAAGCTCATTGTAAACATCTGGAAGAACAACGAAGAGGCTAAAAAGAAAAGTAGATTCTACGAGTTAGCTGTCGAGAAAGCCCAAAAAATCATCGACCGCATTGTGTTCATCGCCTTTTGTGAGGACTTGGGTTTACTTCCTGAAAACATCCTTCAAAAAGTGATTGAATCAGACAATCAATCTTACGGATCAACGTGGGCGACGATGAAAGGCTTCTTCGAGAAAGTAGACACTGGTAGTGCAAAACTTGGCAATGCAGACGGATACAACGGCGAGCTATTCAAACCCGATGAAGACTTAGACAAGCTCGTTATTGACGATGAGATCTGTCACGAGTTCTTAAAGATTGGACTTTACGATTTCAGCGAAGACCTCTCTGTGAACATTCTGGGACACATTTTTGAACAATCGATCAGCGACCTCGAAGACCTCAAAAACGTAGGCGAAGAAGTAGACAAAGAAAACACCACGTCTAAACGTAAAAAGGATGGGATTTTCTACACTCCTGAATACATCGTGGACTACATCGTTCAAAATTCCGTTGGGGCTTGGCTAAAGGAACAGGAAGAAAACATCTTAGGCAAACACAATGTTAAAGAAGAACTGGAAGACAAAAACTACAAGAAACGATACCGAGAAGCCTACGAAGAATATCAAATCATCCTTCAAAACATCAAAGTGCTCGACCCCGCTTGCGGAAGTGGCGCATTTTTAGTCAAAGTCTTCGACTTTCTTTTGGAAGAA
>CAZHKJ010000033.1:7134-11343 GCA_964533115.1 uncultured Candidatus Peribacteria bacterium
GACATTGTGGGTAACATCTTTGGACTGGAAGAGTTCTTCCGCTCCATCCTTCAAAACAACATCTACGGAGTCGATCTGAACCCCGAAAGCGTAGAGATCACAAAGCTCTCTTTATGGCTCAAAACCGCTCAAAAGGGAAAGAAATTGACCACTCTAAAGAACAATATCAAATGCGGGAACAGTTTGATCGACGACCCAATCATTGCAGGGGATCGTGCTTTCAAATGGGAAGAATCGTTCAAAGACATCATGGATGAAGGAGGCTTTGATGTGGTGGTTGGGAATCCACCTTGGGTCTTCGCACGTGGGGGCAATTTTACAGATGCGGTAAAAGAGTTTTTCTATAAAAACTACAGGTTAGCCAACTACCAGTTAAACACATACCTGCTTTTCTTCAACCGTGGCTTTACCCTGTTAAATCCAAACGGGAGGTTTAGCTTCATCGTACCCAATACATGCTTAACCATCGATAGTTTCGACACATTCAGGAGGTTTTTGCTTTCAGAAGTAGGAGACTTATCAGTAGTAAACATCTACGGACAAGTGTTTGAAGGTGCAAGCGTAGATAGTTGCATCATCTCATTCTCTAAACATAAAGCAAAACAGGTCACATTAGGTGAAATGCGAGAAGGTATTTACGAAAAGCGACAGCCCTAATGGATAAGATCGCAGCAAAAAGTAATCCACTAAACAAGTTCTCGACAATAAAGGCTGGACTCAAGGCATACGAAACTGGGAAGGGACTGCCTCTCCAAACAAACGAAATGAAGAACGATCGAGTATATCACTCGAACACTCAAAAAGACCCATCTTACGAAAAGTACTTATTAGGCAAAGATGTTGCCAGATACAGCGTGGATTGGTCAGGACAATGGTTGAAGTACGGAAACAACCTAGCGGCTCCTAGAGATTCAGCCTTATTTGAAGGTGAAAGAATTCTCGTCCGACAAATACCCTCAAAGCCTCCCTATTGTATCAATGCAGTTTACTCAAATGAAAGATACCTAAACGACATAAACAGCATGATAGTTGCAAACCTGAAAGGAAACTCCATGTTCCTTCTCGGTATTTTGAACGCGAAACTTACAAGTTACTGGTTTCTGAATAAATTCGACAAGCTACAGCGAGGTGTCTTTCCCCAGTTCAAAGTTAAAGAGTTGGCTCTTTTCCCAATCCCAAAGGCTTCCGACAGTCAACGGCAAGAGATTGAATCCACGGTTCAAAAAATACTCGATTTTCATATCATGCTAAAGTCAAAGACTGACCAACTCACTTTATTAGTTAAAACCGAATTTTCTATAGAAAACTGGTCAAACAGAGGTGGAAAGTTTTGGGTGTTAGATTTTAACGACTTCCTATCAAAACTTGGGCTAACAAAACTCCCACTCACCCAAAAAGACGATCTGCTTCAGCTATGGAATAAATACGTTCCCGAACTTCAAGAACTCGATTCGAAGATCAAACAGCTCGACCAAGAAATTGATGACATAGTCTTTGATCTTTACGAACTCACAGAAGAAGAAAAACGGATCGTATTAGAGAGCGCAACCTCTAACACCTAAACCATGTTCGACCCAACCAAACCAAACAACCAACTCCCTCTCCTTCCCACGGACTTCAACTACGACCAAGTGGACATCTTGAAGCAGGTCAATCAATCGAACATTGCGCTCGCAAACTTAAACATCCGTGCGGAACGTCTACCAAACAGCCTCTTACTTGTAAATCCTCTGCTCGTCCGTGAATCCGTAGCCAGTAACGGAATTGAGAACATCAATACAACCGTTTACGAAGTCTTTGAAGCTGAAGTTTTGGAAGAGAAAAGGACTGGACCAGCAAAAGAAGTGCTCCACTACAAGGATGCCATGCTGGAAGGTCTTAAAATCGTCAAAGAGAAGGGCTTCTTAAGCACAAACGACTTTGTAAGGCTTCAGTCCATCATTGAGCCAAACAAAACGGGCATACGCACCTTGGAAGTTAAAATTAAGAACGATCGCACGGGCGAAATCCTTTACACCCCACCCACAACCGAACAGATTTTGCGTGACCTTCTTAAAAACCTTGAGGACTTCATAAACACTTCTGAAGATGGCATCGACCCACTCGTAAAAATGGCGATGTTCCACTATCAATTCGAATCCATTCACCCCTTCATCGACGGCAACGGTCGTGTGGGTCGTATCTTAATGATCCTCTACCTTGTCATGTCAGGACGGCTCAAATTCCCTGTGCTCTACATCAGCGGATACATCCAAGATCACAAAAATCTTTATTACAGCTCCCTTCGGGAAGCGAACGAAAAGAACGACTACAAAGACTTGATCCTATACATGCTCAAAGCAGTAGAGAAACAGGCTCAAGAATCCGAACAGAACATCATCAAAATTGAAGAGCTTATGGCAACAGTCGAAGGGATGATCGAAAAGAAAATGCGTGTCCATTCTAAAGAGCTTCTAAACTGCCTCTTTTCCCGTGCCTTCCTCACCATTGACTACGTTCAGGACTACTTGAAGCTCTCTTCCCGTCAAACCGCATCAAAATACCTCCAAACTCTCGCTAAACTTGGGCACTTTGACGTGGGACGACTCGGACGACAGAAGTTCTTTTACTCGAAGGAATTCGTCAAATTGCTCTCTTAGTAGTTAATTCATATAAAAATAATTAACATTATGCAAGAGATGTGTTAATCTGCTTAACATGAAGGCTATTCTACTTGCACGTGTATCGAGTGAAGAACAGGAAGACACCCAGTCTATTCCCGCTCAAGTTGACCGCCTCCAAAAGTACGCTCAAGGGAAAAAGTTCACTCAAATCGAAACACACCAGATCGTAGAGTCGTCCACCAAAGACACCCGCAAGAAGTTTGAAAAAGTCGTCGAAACCATTCAAAAGTCAAAAGAGCCTGTCGCCCTCATTGTAGAAACAGTAGACCGCTTGCAAAGAGGCTTTAAGGAATCGCTTTTGCTAAACGAGTTCTTGAAGTCGGGCAAGCTGGAACTGCACTTTTTGAGGGAAAACCTCATCATGTCCAAAGACTCAAACAGCTCCGAGCACTTGCGATGGGACATGGGCGTTATGTTTGCAAAAAACTATGTGATGCAGTTGAGCGACAACGTGAAGCGTAGCTTTGAACGTAAGATTCAAAACGGCGAATGGCTCCGTGAAAGCCCCATCGGCTACTTGAACGAACGGGATGAAAACGACAAGTCACGAATTTACCCAGACCCAGACCGTTCTCATCTAATCGTCCACTTATTCGAGCTGTACGCCTCGGGAGGACACTCCATGATTACTCTTGCGAAAGAATCAAAAAATATAGGCTTACGAAGTAAAAGTGGTAAAATCCTTGGCACAAGTGCAATTGAGAATATACTCAAGAACCCTTTCTACTACGGTTACATGCTAATCAAAGATCAAATCTACCCTCATAAGTACGAACCTCTCATCTCAAAAGAGCTATTCGACAAGGCTAAAGCCGTGCGTGAAGGTTGGCACAAGAAGCCGTTCAAGTATCAAGCAATCCCCTTTGCCTTCCGTGGAGTCATCCAGTGCAAACTGTGTAGTTCAACGGTCACGGGCGAAATCAAGAAAGGAAAGTACACCTACTACCATTGCGGAAAGCGAGACTGCGAAAGGCATAGCATCTTTGTAAAAGAATCGGACTTGCTCAAAGAAGTCGAAAAGGTATTCAAGGCTCTTGGAAAGTTGCCTCAAAAGGTCATCGACGATGTGATCGAAGGCTTGAAAAGTGCCAGCAAAGCCACCACAAACTTCCATCTCGACTCCATGCAGGCTCTTCAAAACGAATACAGTAAAATTGAAAAACGCAAAAGCGGACTCTACGACGACAAGCTCGACGGTAGTATTACAAAGGATTTCTACGACAAGAAGTTCAAAGAGTTCACAGAAAAGGAAGCGGACTTGCTTCAGCAGATGAAGGAACACCAGCAAGCCAATACGAACTCCGCCATCACCGCTTCCCTCCTGTTAGACCTCGCTAAACGTGCTTGGGATATTTTCAAAAGTTCTGAAACCCATGAAAAGCGTGCTTTAATCAACTTCGTCTTACAGAACTGCACTTTGGACGACAAAAAGCTCGAATATAACCTGAAAGACCCCTTCGCTTCAATCGAGAAGTATTCGAATCATCCAGTATGGCAGGCCCAGAAGGAATCGAACCCTCGCTAACGGTTTTGGAGACCGCTGTAC
>CAZHKJ010000034.1:0-11279 GCA_964533115.1 uncultured Candidatus Peribacteria bacterium
CATGATTTAGGCGCGGAAGACATTTCTTTCGAACCGATCGTGGCGTTCGGGCCACACAGCGCCATTCCTCATCATCAAAACACTTCCACCAAACTCAAAAAAACAGATGTGATCCTCGTAGACATGGGGATGAAATATCAAGGGTACTGCAGCGACATGACGCGTACTTTTCTTCCAGAGAAATACACGAATGAACAAGAAGCAGTTTATCTCAAAGTTCGCACCGCTCAAGAAAACGGCATTAACACTTTAAAAGCAGGAGTGAAGGCTTCAAAGCTAGATCAGATCGCACGAAAAAGCATGGGAGAAGAGGCTCAGTTTTTTGGTCATTCTTTGGGGCATGGGATTGGCCTCGATGTTCACGAGTCCCCTAATCTTTCCAGACGAAGCAAAGACGTCCTAAAAGCAGGCATGGTGGTGACGGTGGAACCCGGCATCTACTTGGATGGCCGCTTCGGAGTACGCATCGAAGACTGCGGGCTCGTCACCGAAAAAGGATATGAAAATTTTATGAAGATAGAGAAGTAAGTTGTACCTGAACCTTTTCCCAAACATCTGAGAGCCCATTTCCCTTCAAAGCACTCTCAAAGTCTGGTGCTCGGAAATTTAGAGTTCTGGCTTTTTGATCTTTTAAAATAGCCACCATTCTGGCCACAGCCAGCTCTTCACGAGTTCGAACAAAATGAAGAAATTCATGTAAAGATTTTTTACTGGAGCCTAGAGGATAATGTTTTTCCCCTTCATTGATTTCCAAGCGAATCACTCCAAAAACGCGGTTATGAAGCTTAGAAAGCTCCTGAGACAGTTCCAGCAGAAGCCCTTCTACGGTCGGTTTTTCAACAGAATCATCTTTCCCTGTAATAGCCAAGTGAAGATTTCCACCTCCATCATAATAATCCAAATGGGAAAAATCAGGAGAAAGGAAGTTCAAATGACCATTCCATATAGCATAGCAATTTGCCTCTTCAGCTTTCTTCGCAATCTTTAAGAAAACGCCCATCACTGCCCTCGTAGCTTCACGTACTCCTGCCTGAATGTCCTCAACAGAAGGGGCCTTACCCTCAGGAGATTTTATGATTTTAAACTTCACATCACGATCATTGGATCCGGAGGCAAGCCCAGTCCCCGCTTCTTTACGGCGTTGTTCAGGAACCTCAGCCCGTAAAGCCCTAACCTGAGCAATAGCTGCTGGCTTTGTAACAAAACGGATTCTTTGAAGAATAGAGTGTCTAACACCATCAAGGCTAGGATTTCTTTGCTGAATTTTGTTCTTTAATTCCTGGAAACGATCCACATCGGCTCCTAAATCTGATAAAAATTGATCATCTGAAGAAAGCCCATCAATCTCATTAAGAAGATCCTCTTTCGAAGAGTTCTCTAATGCCTCTTCTGAAAAATACTTGAGAACCAAACGAATCAATTGCTCCTCAGGAGTCGCAAGGTCATCGAGTAAAGAAAAAAAGGCTTGAGCAGCCTGATCCCCGTATCGGGCCGCCTCTTCCAAAGTCCCGTTTCGATTATGTCTCACCCGAAGCATCACAGATCCAACAGATTTATCACCCAATTCCTTAAGCAAATCATCCGCCATTTTGGCTAAACCCTCAGGTTTATCCTCTTTTTTTAAAGGCCTCAAGATCGTCTTTAAACCCGTACTGTCGATGATCTCAATCCCATCGACCCAAATATCCTCAGGACCACGGTTCACACAATACGGAGCCAAAAGGGAAAGTAATTGAGGGAAGGCCTCACCGTAAGCCAACTCATGAGTATTCCCACTCAAATCAAGAATGATTTGTTCCTCACGCTGAGGGACTTTTTTCAGATTCAATTTGAATTCGGTTCCCACACACGCGTAGCCCTGAGTACCACGCAAGGCTTCAATTTCTTTAGGATCATGAATCGTAGCAACTGATCCCTCAGGGTAAACAACCGTCAATTCAGCGACGTCCAGGCCCAAGCGATTGTCCCCCAATCCACCGGTAAAAAAATTAGCCGCAATGGTCGAACAACTACTGGTCGTGATATCAAAGTAAACCTCATATCCCGGGTGTTCTTCTCTTAAATAATCATTCACCGCATCAATGCTACTCGCACCGGGAACCGTAATGCTTACAGGCTCATTATCCATGCAATCAACAGTCGGCCTAAAACGCTGCAACTCTTCTTTGGAAAAAAGGGGTGGGATTTGAATGCCATGAATGAGATACTGATCCGAATCTTTAGGAGCTCTCATCAATCCACTGCTGGTCTGCGCTCCCATAGCCATCAAAACTTCTCTTTTGACCGCATCAAGACTAAGATCTTCAGCAAGATTTTTCTCATGAACAGAACGGAGCAAACCCGCAAGGTAGGCTGTGTACAAGCTCACGCTCACCCCATTAAGCTCAACTCTTTGCTCCCAAGTCCGAGGATCCCTCAGCACCGACAAATCATAAGCCATTCTAGCAGCTACAGGACCCCAACCTCCATCTAAAGGAATTCCACCTGCACCAACGTTTAAGGGTCGAAGATCTTTCAAATCAGGATGATATCCTTCAAGACCTGGTAAATCCTCTTGAAAAAGATGACTCATATACAAAATGAATAAGTGACGTAGAAAATCTAACAGAATAAAGCCTTTATTTTTGGCTAACAGATAAGTAAAATAGCTGTTGAAGTATCGTCAACACATGCTCCAAGAAAAACTCATCGATTTATTTAAGCTCAATTCCAAAGATGCCGATGTTTATTTGGATTTACTTCAATACGGAGCCTCCGTCGCAAGCACCATTTCCACTCGAACTCAAATCGAAAGGACGTCCGTCTATTCAGCCCTAAAACGCCTCATCCAAAAAGGACTGGTAGCCTATCACTTCAAGAAACAAATCCAACACTATACCGCCGTTCCACCAGAAGTCTTAAACCGTTTGATAGAAGATGAGCTACAAGAGGTCACGGACAAAAAAGAGGACCTAAAATCGATGATGCCGGATCTAAAAAAACTCATTTCAAGCCAGGAATCTAGCCCGGAAATCGAATTTTTTGAAGGACTGGAAGGGGTAGTCACCCTTTATGAGCACATGCTCTCCACAGGCAAAACTCATTGCGCATTTTTAACCGTGGAAAATCTCCCCAAAAGCATTCGCCCCTACCTCACAAAAGCCTATATCCAAAATAAAATCGCAAAGGGTGTAAGAAGCAAAGTGATCGTCAGTGATTCTCCTCGAGCAAAACGTTACAAAGAATTAGATAAAACCGGGAATAGAACAACAAAAATACTGCCCAAAAGCTTCCTTCCCTTCGAAACGGAAATCATTATTGGAGAGAAAGATGTAGCCATTATTGACCTAGAAAATCGTTTTTTGGGTATTTACCTAAAGAGCAAATCCATTCGAAACACCCTACAAGCTCTTTTTGAAACCCTGTGGACTCTAGCCCCAAAATAGGAGTAGAATGCACGAGTCCCTTTCCCCTACCCTATGTGTGGAATCTTTGCCTATCTTGGACCTTCTGAAAAAGCGGCGGAAATCGTGCTGAAAGGATTAAAAAAACTCGAATATCGAGGTTATGATTCGTGGGGAATTGTAGCCAAACAATCCGATGGTTCTTTATCCATAGAAAAACATGTGGGAAAAATCTCCGAAGTCATCAGCTTAAATGAAGAGCTCACGCAAGCCTCCCACTTAGCCATGGGCCACTCCCGTTGGGCCACTCACGGAGGCGTGACTCAATACAACGCCCACCCTCACACCACCGAAAATCAGAATATTGTGATTGTTCACAATGGCATTTTTGAGAACTATCTGGAACTTAAAGAAGAACTGATCCGCAAAGGACATCAATTTCGCTCCGAAACCGATAGCGAAGTCTTTGCTCATTTAATAGAAGATGAAATGGAAGAAGGTTTTGAAGTAGCATTCAAACGGGCGAGTAAAAAAGTCACGGGCCGCTTTGCGGTCCTAGCCATGCATAAAGGGGAAGACCTCTTAATTGCAGCTCGTCGTGGATCGCCACTGATCATCGGAAAAGCCAAAGATGGGGCTCGTTTTGTGGCCTCTGATGTCCCCGCTTTTTTAGAATACACCAAAGAAGTGATGTACTTGGATGACAATCAAATGGTGATTTTGAAACCTGACAGCATCCGTTTTTATGATCTGACCACCGATCGATCCATCGAAAAACGGCTCATCTCCATCGATTGGAAAGAAGAAGAGGCGGAAAAAGGGCACTATGCTCATTTCATGCTCAAAGAAATCATGGAGCAAAAAGAAACGCTGACCCGAGCGATCAATACCGATGAAGAGCTGATCAAAAAAGCCACTCATATGATCAAAAATGCCTACGGAACCACCTTTGTAGGATGTGGTACGGCTGGAAAAGTGGCCATGGTCGCAGAATATCTCTTTGCCAACGTGGCGCAAAAACATGTGAACGTCAAATTCGGCTCAGAGTTCAAAAGTGCAAATCATTTTCTCACCGATCGATCCCTGGTGATTGCTATTTCTCAATCGGGAGAAACCGCAGACACCCTGGAAGCGCTAGAAATCGCTAAAGAGAAAGGCGCTAAAGTGATTTCCATCGTCAACGTGGAAACGTCCACCATGGCCCGCCTATCGGATCTTGTGATTCCTCTGAAGGCCGGCCCTGAAAAAGCAGTGGCCTCCACGAAAGCGACCACCTCACAAATCGCTATTCTCACTCTTTTGGCCTATGCCACGGGAGGAAAACTGGCGCAAGGCAAACAGATGTTGATTGAAGCGGCAGGTAAACTCAACGATCTCTTAAACCCTCGCTACGAAGAGCACATTGAAGCCATTGCAGAACAGATCAAAGACGCTAAAGACATTATGATTATTGGAAGAGATATGAATTATCCGATTGCGATGGAAGCCGCCATCAAACTGCAAGAAGTCTCTTATATTCATGCCGAAGGTTTTGCAGGTGGAGAGCTGAAACATGGCCCCATTGCGCTGATTTCGGAAGGTACACCCTGTTTGGTGCTCGCCCCCAATGACGAATACAAAAATGAGATCCTCTCCAATGCGATGGAACTCAAGGCTCGTGGAGCGCTACTCATTGGAGTCTCCCCCGAAAATGCCGAAATTTTTGACGAATGGATCAAAGTGCCCAGCGCAGGAAACGCCTCCCCTATTATGGATTTGATCCCCATTCAAATTTTAGCTTATAAACTGGCTGTCGCTCGTCAAAATGATCCCGACATGCCTCGAAACTTAGCTAAATCGGTCACGGTAAAATAAAGGAGCGCTTCTCGGGTCCTTGTCATCAGGTCGTTTTCTTGCTACAATGAGAAGATTAAAATCTAAACAAACCCGTATGGCACTTTCTCTAAACCTTAAGAAAAGGCTCTCGAGCCTAGTCACCTTTGCGGTGTTATTCAGCCTTCTGGGGTCTGGAGGATTGGCTATAAAAGCGCCCACCAGCTACGCCGCAGGCTTCACCGTAAGCAACTTGGCCGACTCTGGAGCAGGTTCTTTGCGCCAAGCTATTTTGGATGCCAACGCAAATCCAGGTCCAGATGCCGTAGACTTCACCGTAGCAGGAACGATTACTCTCCTGAGCGCACTCCCCTCCATCACTGAAGATCTCATTTTAGATGCAAGAAGTACCGTACAAGGCGGTTACAACATTGTGATTGATGCCACAGGGCAAAACATTGGACTGGAATTCAGCAGCGGATCGGAAAACAGCATGCGAGGAATGGCTGTAACAGGGGCTCAAACCTGTATCAGAATCAGCAATGGACTAACAGGACTCACTCTCGGAAGCGTCGGTAGTGAAGGCGAAGTGGGGGCTAACGGGTGTAGCGACCACGGATTAGAAATTACAGGGGCTTCTGGAGTGAGCGTTATAAACGCTTTTTTTGGAACCTCAATAGGCAATCAAAAAGGCATCGTGATCAGCAACAACGCCAGCAATATCGTTATTGGAGGCACGAGTGCGGAGGAGCGAGTCTACGTCAACAACAGTACTCAAAATGGAATCCACATTGAAGACGCTTCCAGCGTAACCATCCAAGGAACTTATATCGGAGCCGGAGAAGATGGAGCAAGCAACGAAGGAAACGGGCAAAATGGGATCTTAGTCGAAGGCAGCTCCAATGACATCCTCATCGGAGGGAACTCAAGTGGAAGAAGGAATCTCATCTCTGGAAACGGATTCCACGGAATCACGATCTATACGGATGGCGTCCGCATTCAAGGCAATTATATTGGAACGAATGCCAATGGAGACGCCGCGATCCCCAATGTCCAAGGGGGAATCAGCTTGGAATCGGCAAACAACACCGTGGGCGGCGCAAATGCCAGCGATGGACATGTGATCTCTGGAAACACTGGCTTCGGAATAAAAATAGATGACACTGCACGAAACGCCGATGGAAATGTGATTAAAAACAACCTCATTGGACTCGGGGCAAACGGAGAAACGGCACTGGGAAACGGTAGCATAGGAATCCAAATTCACGCCGCAAACCTCATCGACAACACCACCATTGGTGGAAGCGGTCAGGGGAACGTGATTTCCAGCAACACCGCTAGCGGAATTTCGGCTCAAGACGCAAGCAATCTATCCATCTTTGGAAACATCATCGGTCTCTCTCAGGATGGGAACTCCATTCGAAGAAATTTGACGGGGATTCACCTCAAAAATGGCAGCGACCATGCGGTCATAGGAGATGCCAGCGATGACACACGAAGAAACACGATCACAGGAAACACTTTTTTCAGCATCCATCTGGATGGAGCCAATAATGCGAGCATCGTCAATAACTGTATTGGAGCAACAATAACTTGTACCCAAAACGATGAAATCCAAAATGGAGATGAAGAGGCCATTTATTTGGAAAACGGCGCCAGTAATAACACCATTGGAGGAGAAAGCGAGGGAGCCATGAACTTCATTTATAGAGAAGAGTTCGTTGCCACTATTCGCGTAGGGAATACCGCGGGAAACAGTAACGATTTCAGCATAAATCACTATGCAGATCTTTCCCCGGGGAACCGCTTTAGCCTGGTGACTGCACCAGGGAACGAAGGGATAGCAGACCCTGTGCTGAGCAGCGTGATACGAAAATCTCCGACCAGCGTGGAGTTAACAGGAGAGACCACAGCAAATACCCGAGTGGATATTTATGCAGGAGGAGAATGGATGGGATCTATCACTTCAGATGAAGCAGGTGATTTTTTCACGACCCTAAGCAGTACAGCAAATAACTATACGGTGATCGCTCGCTCCGACGGAGGAAGTTCCTCAGGAAGTGCCGTGATTGTAGCGGCAACGGATGACGCTACCGCCCCTTCAGCCCCTACGGCTGAGGCCAGTGCCGATTCAGTGGATATTGGTGAATTCATTAGCATCTCCGGAACAGGAGAACCTCTAACAAGCGTTTACCTGAACACCATCGATACAGGAGTAGATGTCGATGAAGATGGAAACTACATCCTAGAGGATATAGCGGTACTTTTAGGCTTGAATACTTACAACATCACGCTAGTCGATGGCATGAATAACATCTCTGAAGCCAGCAGTGTAAATGTGAGAGGAGAAACGCCACAAAATGGAGGCATCCCCTTCCCTCCCGATCCAGAAGATTCCAACGAAAGCTCCGGAAGCGATGGGAACAATGGGAATAATCCTGAAGAAAATGGAACTGATGAAAACAATACCAATGGAAATAGCATCGGTGGGGACGTCGAAACCGGGAATGGAGTGGAAACCGGGAATGTGGTAGATCCAGGAACTCAAGAGAACATCAATACTTCTTCCAACGAAAACGGCACGGAAGAAAATGGCACTGAAGAAAACAACACCAATGAAAGCACAGAAACCGTCGGGACCAATTCAGGCGGGAAAAATCAAGGCAATCAAACAACAGGAAATCTCATCGATAAAATCAAAGAAATCGTTGAACCCATTCGAGCCCAAAATATTCGAGATTCCCTTCCGGAAGAACCAAGCTTCGGATCCAATCTCCTTGAAGACCTCGCTCAACTCGAGGGCTTCGAAAATTCTTCCAATACCTATGGAATCCCCGACAAACTCATCGAAATCAAGTTTGGGGACTTGAAAGGTCAATATGAAATCACCAGCCAAGATTTCCTAGATAGGGATTTGGATGGAGATGGATTGACGAACGGAGAAGAGCTCATTTGGATGACCGACCTAAACACCGCCGACACCGATGAAGACGGCGTGGATGACACTCATGAAATCTTTGAAAAAGGCACCGATCCAAACAACTACGACAGTGACCATGACGGTGTATCGGACACAAAAGATGAAAACCCCATGCTTTACTCTAACCCAGAGCAGAATGTGGAAGCCAAAGAACTCACGGATTACATCGCCAAAAATAAAATCGATATGCCTTTGGGGACCATCGATAGCGACAAGGATGGCTTAGTCGATAGCCTGGAACTGTACATCGGTTCAGACCCCATGCAAGCCGACACCGATGAAGATGGCGTAAGCGATGGAGATGAGTTCAATCACTATGGAACCGATCCCAATCAGAACAATACCAGCAAGCAATTTGGAAAACTCCGCCTCATCAATACTTTTGACGGAGAAATCGTATCTGAAGGGGAACAAATTTATATGGGGCAAGGAGAAGCATTCTCACAAGTGGGCGTCTACAGCATCACTCCAGAAGGTGGACTCGTCCTTTTGGGAGAAACCGAAACGGATGAAGATGGACGATTCAGTTTCGTGACAAAAGAAAAATTAAGCGTAGGAGAACAACGCCTAGTCGCCATCAGCGGAGACCCTAAAAATCCAAAAGATCTGACCCTACCTATAAGCGTAGAAGTAGTTAAATACGTAAAAGAACCCACCTACATTGACTTAGATCTTAAAAATGGAATCAGCGTAATGAACCAAAGCCCAGAACTGACTTTGGTCGCCGCAGATAATTACAGAATTGTCGTCTCCTGGAAAAGCACCGTATTCAGTCAAACCTTGATCTCCGACAGCACGAACCAGGTGATCAACATTCAACCCGGCAAAGAGTTAGAGTTGGGCGAGCACACCGTAACATGGTACGCCGTTGATCTGGAAAACAATCAAAAAAGCGCCCCTACCGAAGTGCCCTTCACCATCACCAATCCCGCCTTCATCAGTGGAGAACAGGTGGAAACCAACAGCCTCACCATTCTTCTAGGCAGCATCGCGGTTTTGGCCAGCTTAACTGCCATTGGCTTATACTTTCGTAAAGGGGGGAAAGCCTCAAAACGCAAATGAAACATAAGACTAAAATACTAGCCACCCTAGGCCCCTCTTCGGAGGAAAAAAGTGAAATTGAGGCGCTTGCAGAGGCGGGCATGAACATCGCCCGCCTCAATTTTTCACACGGAAGCTATGAGCAGTTCAAAAAAATCGTAGAAAACATCCGTGAAGTGGAGCAAAAACGGGATGCTGAAAAAAATCCCATTCTTATTTTACAAGATCTCCAAGGACCCAAAATTCGCATTGGAAAGCTGCCGGAATCAGGGGTTTTAGTAAAGAAAGGGCAGGAAATCACGCTGGATTTAGGCCTTAAAAAAATGAGCGGTGAAATCATCCCACTCCCCTTCCCTACTCTGGCAAAAGAACTCAAGGTCGGCGATCGACTACTGATTGAAGATGGCTTGATTCGTACGCAAATTCTAGCCATAAAAGGGAAGAAAATTCTAGCCAAAGTCATTAGTGGAGGCTGGATCAAAAGTCACAAAGGAGTAAATTTTCCAGATACGCAACGGGGAAAACTAAACCCTCTCACCCCAAAAGACAAAAAAGATCTCGCTTTCGGAGTTAAGGAACTTAAAGTAGATGCCGTTGCCATTTCATTTGTAGAAGAAGCAGAGGATATTATTCGTATTCGGACACGTATTCAAAAAATGCAGTCCAAAGCCGTTTTTTTAATCGCAAAAATTGAAAGACCAAAAGCCCTCCTCAATCTGGAAAAAATACTGGCTGTTGCTGACGGACTCATGATTGCTCGTGGTGATTTAGGCGTGGAAATTCCCGCCGAACAAGTTCCTCTAGAGCAAAAACGCATCATTCAAGTGTGCCGTAATGCAGGGAAACCCGTGATTGTGGCCACACAAATTTTGCAATCGATGACCGAGAACCCCATCGCCACCCGCGCCGAAATCAGTGACGCCGCCACTGCGATTTTTGAGCAAACCGATGCATACATGCTCTCCAACGAAACCGCGACAGGACAGTATCCAACAAAAGCGGTACAAACCCTAGCCAGGGTGGCAAACGTTACAGAAAAAGCCATGGAAAAAACCGATGGTTTTTTAAAAAGTCCCTATCCATTAGGAGACATGAACGGCTCTTCAGAGGACCACCATATGGCACGAGAGGCCTACGAGCTATCTCAAGAGATCAAGGCGGATGCGCTAGTGATTGCTACCGAAGAAGGCTACACCGCCCAGGCGATTATTCGTTATAGGCCAAAGACTCCCCTCATTATTGTCAGCAATAAAGCCAGCACTCTACGTTTTTTACATTTTTACTGGGGGGTTGAAAAAACCATTAAAATAAAAGGCCGCTTAGAGCTAGAAAACATCGAGAATGAACTCAAGAAAAATCCAGCTCTTAAAGGATTAAAACGGGTCATTTTTATTCACCTTGGAAAAGTAAAACGCACTCTTGTCGTGATGGACTTAGGCAAGTAGACTAGCCTCATGCGTATTCTTGGTTTAGATCCGGGCTTGGCCACCACTGGTTTCGCCATTTTATTCGTTTATTGTCGAACATAAAATTTGATCGCTTGTGTGGTCATCCGCACGCCGTCAAAAATAAAACTGGGGACGCGTCTCCTGGAATTATACACCGATTTCAAACAATTACTTAAGGAATTCAAACCAGAAATATGCAGCATTGAACAAATTTTTTTCTCAAAGAACATTACCACAGGAATCCAAGTCTCACACGCCCGAGGCATCCTTCTTTTGGTTCTTGAAGAGGAAGGTATCCCCATGCATGAATTCACCCCAAGCGGCATGAAAAGTGCTCTTACAGGAGATGGCAGTGCCGACAAAAAAAGCATTCAAAAAATGGTGATGCTGGAGCTAGGCCTCAAAAGCAGCCCTCAACCCGATGACGCCGCAGACGCAGTCAGTCTTGCCCTCTCACTGGCCAGTACAGTAAGATGAGTTCCATGAAACAGAAGATCCTCCAATGGGGTGTCATCAGTGCCTCCGCCTCCCTAACCATCTTGGTTGGACTTTTCATTTTTCAAAGTGCGGAACATTGGGGAGACACCAATCTCATCTCTGTTCAAGAAAACGTGA
>CAZHKJ010000035.1:0-11235 GCA_964533115.1 uncultured Candidatus Peribacteria bacterium
CCATGTCCACTGGCCGTCGCCTAGCGAGAGAACTCAAAGAAGGCATTGAATCCGGACGTTTGGACGATCTGTTAAGTTAGTTGCAATAAAACATAGTTGACAAGTAATCAAAAGGGAAGTATATTCACTTCCTTTTTAAAATTCTATCCTATGCAAAAGTTCAAATTCTTTATTCTTGTCACGATGGGCTTCGCCCTTTTTGTGAACACACTGCCTTCGGCAAGCTCTGCAAGCAACAAAGATGTGATTGGGGGTTCGAATGCCGATTTGGACTACGTCTACGTCGACAGCGGAAAAGAATACGACGTCAGTGATGAAGCAGCGGAAAACGATGGAGAAACCTTTACTGCTTTTGGAGAAGAAGAGGAAGACACTCAATACCTCTATTTGGGATCAAAATCAGAATTCAGCGAGCTTCAATTTATTGTTGAAGATGATCTTAACACAGAAAATGATGAGAATAACGTGGATATCACTTGGCAGTATAACGATGGAGATTCTTGGCGAGAACTGGACATTGAGGAAAATGACATTGAAGATTTTACCGTGATCGGAACAAACACTTTGAGTTTTGACGTCCCTTCCGATTGGAAAATGTCTGAATATGAAGACGACAATGCCTATTGGATTCGAGCACGTATGAATGAAGAAATCGAAAAAGGAGCAGTGATTGAGCAAATTTCCGTGACTCTTTATAACGTGGAGTTGGTGGTGACGGATGAAAATGGAAACTATTTAACTCAGTTGAAGGAATCCAATTTTACGGTGTCCGGAACCAGTGACAGCGAAATCTATGCGTTTGATAAAGCAGGAGCAGGAACTTATCGTTTTGCCCTCCAATCCGAATCCAAAAACAGTCATTACACCCTGATCACTAGAGTGGATGGCTATTATGAATACGCTGTGAACATTAAGGAACTCGATACCGATGTGCAATCTTTCAAGATTCAATTAAGCATAGGTACAGGATGTAATGCTCCATTCGTAGACACCAGTTTTCACTGGGGACAATTGGCCATCGATGCTCTTTACTGCCGTGGAATTATAGAAGGGGAAAGCAATGCTTTCATGGTGAATCACACCGTGACTCGAGCAGAATTCTTGAAAATGGCGATCATGAATGCAGACATCAATACTGAAAAATATGATGACTACGATGTTCCTTTCCGTGATGTAGATGACAAAGATTGGTACTATGAATACGTGGCCACCGCCTATGAACTGGACCTGATCGACAACGATGATTTCTATTTGCCCAACGGAGATATTTCTCGTGTAGAAGCTTTGACCATATTGATTCGCTTAGCTGGAGTAGAAAGTTCATACAGCTCCACTCGCTTCTCTGATGTCTATGCGAGCGATTGGTTCGCCTCTATTGTCCGCTCGGGTACGGATTATGACGTGGTTGAAGGCTACCCTGATGGAACCTTTAAACCGGCACGTAATCTCTCTCGTGCAGAAGCAGCGGTGATGATTTACAACGCTTACAATGCCTGGTATCAAGAGTAAAAATTCTTCTCAAAGGGGCTCCTAACGGGGTCCCTTTTTTTTATACCAAAATAGTGTAATCTAGTGCCATTGATCTAATCTTTTTTCATGCTCAGCATTGTTGACACTCTAGCCAAATATAAGACTCAAGAAATCACCATTGGTGTTCTCGGCGGACACAGCGCATTGGAAGTCTGCGAAGGGGCCAAGAAACTGGGTTTCAGAACCTTAGTGGTGGCCCAAAAAGGTCGTGAAAAAACCTATGAGAAATACTATTATGCACGGAGCAAGGGGACTCAGGGAGCAGAATCATTGAAAGGGTGTGTGGATCACGTCATCACGCTTGATAAATTTGCCGATATCGTGAATCCGGAGGTGCAAGAAAAGCTTCGCGAACTGAATACCATCTTCATTCATAACCGTTATTTTTGGGTCTATTGCAACTGGGAGGCCATTGCGAATGACTTCAATGTGCCTATTTATGGATCCCGTCATTTGGTGCGTTTGGAAGAAAGAGACGTGGAGAACAATCAGTATTTTTTACTCGAAAAAGCAGGAATTCGTTTGCCTAAAATCGTAAGAATGGGCACGGGCTGGGATGAGAAAAATACAAGAGAGCGCTTAGATGAGCATTTTAATGCGGGAGGAGGACCTTTGATCGTCAAAGTGAATGAGGCCACAAGAACTTATGAAAGAGCTTTTTTTACAATAGTATCAACGAAGGATTTCTTTGAAAAAGGGAACGAGATGATCATGAAGCAAAAAATCACAGCGGAAGATTTATACAAGGCGGTGATAGAGGAGTTCATCATAGGGGCTCAAGTGAATCTCAATTTCTTCTATTCTCCTCTCACGAAGGAGCTTGAGCTGATGGGAACCGATATGCGTCGTCAGACCAGCTTGGATGGCTTTCTTCGCCTCAACGCCGACGTGCAAAATGAGCTACTGAGTTCCGGCTATCAACCCAGCATGGTGGAAACAGGACATGTAGCGGTCACGATGAAGGAATCCCTTCTGGAAAAGGCCTTCGATATTGGAGAAAAGTTCATCAAAGCCACGCAAGAATGGGCTAAGCCCGGCATCATTGGCCCCTTTGCCTTGCAAGGAGCGGTAGCGGCTGAGAATGGACGCGAAGAATTCGTTATTTTTGATGTTTCCATGCGCATTCCAGGCTCTCCAGGCACGCGATTCACTCCCTACACCAGTTATCTTTGGGGACGACCTATGAGCTTTGGCGAACGCCTGGCTCTGGACATTAAAGAAGCCATTCAGGCAGGACGACTGGACGAACTAGTGACGTAGGGGATACTGCTATTGCCAGCCGTCGCTGTAGAGGTTATGATAGCTCCTTATTTTTGCTGTACTAGCTTTAGAGGATGAGGAAGGTAGAGCAGCCCACAGAGAAGATTGACAAAGCAAATATAAACACGTAAAATATATAGAATAATCAGAAAAACGATCCTCATCTCATGAACCTTGTAAACAAAGAACAAGTCAAAGAATTGCTTAGAAATGCAAAAAAAGTCCTCATTGCCCCTTCTTCCCCCATGGATGGAGACAGCGTGGGGAGTTCCTTGGCTTTGATGGCCGTGCTTAGAAAAATGGGAAAAGAAGCAACGGTGGTGGCTTACGATAAAATGCCAGACGCTCTCAAGTTTTTGCCTTACGTGAGTCAAATCCAGCCAGAGTTGCCTGAAGCCAGAGAGTTCATCATTTCGGTAGGAACCGATGGCGCGGAAGTGGATCATCTTAAGTACGAAGTCGAACAAGGAAGAATCAATATCATTCTCACACCCAAAACGGGTCGATTTTCCGCAAAAGACATCCAATTTATAAACGAGCAACCCGATTTTGATTTACTCGTCACGGTAGACACGGGGGATCTTGTTCAATTGGGAAAACTCTACGAGCTGCATAAAGATTTATTTGCTCGCATTCCTGTGCTCAACATTGACCATCATGCTTCCAATGGAAAATTTGGCTCACACAATTACTTGGAGTTTAACTTTGCCGCCACCACGCAAATGCTCACGCCCATACTCATGGATTTTGAAAAAGAGTATGGAGAAGCTTTAATCGATGAAGATGTGGCCACCCTCTTATTAGTGGGCATCATCACGGACACCGGGTCCTTTCAACATTCCAATACCTCTCCAGAAGCTTTCGAGGTAGCCGCGGATTTGCTTGATCGTGGAGCACGGCAGCAAGAAATCATCAAACATGTCTACAAAACAAAAAGTCTCGCTTCCCTCAAACTGTGGGGACGAGTGCTGTCAAAAATCCAATACGAGCCAAGCATACGATTGGTTTATTCATCCATTACCCTTAAAGATTTAGAAGAAACGGGCGCCAATTCAGATGATACGGGAGGTATTATTGATGAACTGATGACAAGCACCCCTGGAGCAGAGGTGGTTTTTCTGGTGAAAGAGAAAGAGCATGGCTTTGTTTCAGGCAGTATGCGTGCTCCCGGCAGTCTAGCGGATGTGAGCGAAATCGCTAAAACCATGAATGGAGGAGGACATAAAAAAGCAGCAGGTTTTCGTCTTCGTAACATGAATATGGAGGAGGCGATTGCGGAGGCTAAACGCAAAGTAGGAGAATACATGGCTCCTAAATTGGGTTTAAGCAGTGTGCCTCAAATGAGCGAGGGTTCAATGCAAGAAAAACTCCAGTCTCCTACGATGCTGAATCCTCAGGAAGCCAGCGCTTCGGGGAAACTTTTTCCAGGTCTCATCGCCCGTCTCAATACCAGTTCCTCCAGCCAACAAACGAGTATTCCAAAGCCTTCGGTGGGCGGGGAAGACCTCCTACTCCAGGATTTTAGAAATCGCCAAAACCCGGCTTGGAATGCGAGCGAATCCCATTTTAAACAGGCTCCTCAAGAGAGCTTCATTAAGGAAGCCAGCGTACGCTTTTTCCAAGATAAAGATGGACAAGAACAGGTTTCGGAACTCGACCCCAAGGCCACAAGCGTAGAGGACGTGCTGAAGAAAATGGGGGCTTAGCCGAATTCAGAGCTGATCCAGGATCGACTCATCAAAGTCCACATTAGTTGTCACACGGGATACGTCATCATCCGCTTCAATGACCTCAACGAGTTTCATGATTTTTTTTGCTAATTCCAGGTCAGAAACAATCATTGTATCTTTGGGCTTCCATACCCACTCTGCTTTCTCCACCTTGTAACCTTTGCCCTCAATAGCCTGACGCAGCTTGCCCAGTTGATCTACGGGAGCATAGACTTCATAACGAGGACCTGCATCGTCATTACCTGCATCGTAAGCAAAGTCATCGGCGCCTGCATCAATCAAATCCAGCTCAAGCTCCTCTCCTATCTTCCCTTGGGTATCCACACGCAAAAAAGCTTTTTTATCAAACTTCCAAGAAACACTTCCTGAAGAACCAATATTCCCTTCATTTTTAGTGGTAGCTACACGCAAATTTCCAATCGCTCGATTTGTATTGTCGGTCACGACATCAATGAGCATCACAGATCCACCCGGCCCGAAACCTTCATAGGTCACCTCTTCAAAAACACTTCCATCTTTGTCCTCTCCCGTCCCTTTTTTAATGGCACGTTCAATATTGGCATTCGGCACATTATCTTCTTTGGCACGTTCAATCGCCGCACGTAAATTGGAATTCATACTAGGGTCGCCCCCAGAACGAGCCGCAATAGCGATCAAACGCGCATGCATGGTAAAAGCTTTTCCACGGATGCCATCGGTGACAGCTTTCCATCTTTTGATATTCGCAAAGTGACTGTGTCTAGCCATAGTTTAGAGAGTCAAAGAAAAATCACGAGAAATTCTACTCGCTCTTCACGGCTTCTGCAATCACCTGAGCGACGCCCTCTTCAAAGGGGCTAGGGATAAAATGGTCTACGCTAGGGGAAGGAACAAAATCCGCCAAGGCTTGGGCTGCTTTTAAGAACATCGTTTCTTCAAATTGTTCAATACGAGCATCCAATGCTCCACGAAAAAGTCCTGGGAAAACCAGTACATTATTGAGTTGATTCATACAATCACTTCGACCTGTTGCGGTTACCGCCGCTCCAGCCTCGCGAGCTTCCGCTTCGGTGATTTCAGGAACAGGGTTAGCCATGGCAAAGACGATAGACTGGGGAGCCATAGAGCGAACCATATCACCCGAAACCAGTCCTGCTTTAGACACGCCAATAAAAACATCAGCGCCTTTGATGACGCTAGCTAAATCTCCTTGAAGTCCTTCAGGATTGCTGCGCTCCGCCAAGGCTATTTTTACACTATTCATGTCCTCTCGGCCTTTGACGACCGCTCCCTTGGAGTCCACAATCACCACATTTTTAAATCCATAAGCGAGCAGCAGTTTAGTGACCGAAAGTCCCGCCGCCCCTGCTCCATTCACCACAACACGGGCACTCAGATCTTTGCCCACGACTTTTAAGGCATTGATCAGTCCCGCTAAAACCACAATGGCTGTGCCATGTTGATCGTCATGAAAAACAGGAATTTTAAGCCGAGCTTTTAATTTTTCTTCCACCTCAAAACAGCGAGGAGCCGCAATATCTTCTAAGTTGATTCCACCAAAACCATCGGAAATATTACAAACCAATTCAACAATTTCATCCACTTCTTGAGTTTTTACCACAATAGGATAGGCGTCTATTCCACCGAATTCTTTAAATAGAAGAGCTTTACCCTCCATTACAGGATAAGCTCCTGCACTTCCAATATTCCCAAGGCCTAAAACCGCACTTCCATCACTCACAATAGCCACGGTATTGGCTTTTGGAGAAAGCTCATACATCAAGCTTGGATCTTGAGCGATTGCCATGGAAACGGCGGCCACCCCAGGAGTGTAGGCCACGCTCAGATCTTGGCGATTTTTAACAGAAACCTTGGCGAAAACACCCAGCTTGCCTTTGTTTTCACGGTGTAAATGTAAAGAAGCCTCGTCGAATGCACTACTCATTGGAGTCATTAGGGATTAAATCATCAGGGATTTCACTAGGTCCAGCGGAGTAAGGCGTATCTTCAGCCCCACGGTCATCTTCGGGAATGGACTCTCCGGTCCCATTATTATCGAGCATGTTTTCTAAGCTAGAGTCCGTTTCGGTGTCCACGGACGTACCGCAGGCACTTAGAGCCAGGGTAAGACTGAGGATGAGAGCGGGGAACAGGGAGAATTTTTTCATAGAATGAGATTAAAAGGCTGAGGTTTTGCCCTCACGAAGATCCAAGAGGACATCAAAGGAACGCTCATATTTTACCGTGATGTTTGCACTTGGGGAATAGTAATAATCCACGGGTCCTGTTCCTACGCCAATGGTATCCGTTTCATACAACTCCCAATCGCTGAGCAGCTTCATCATCTCTGTGCCAATCCCATCGACTTGTAAGGCTTCTCTCAATTGTTCTTCAATTTCATCTAAGGTCAAAGTGGCACTACTGCTTCCACTGTATTCAATGCTCGCCACCATGGCTTCCATAAACCAGTCCAGATAGCCTGCATAAGCCCCCTCTCCTCTCAATGCGGTCAAGTTCACAAGAGAGCCATTAGGCAAATAGAGATACCATTCTTCCGTATAAATTCCTTCTGAATAAGTGAGATGCAGCGCTTCATAAGCTCCGATCATCATTTTCTTCGCCTCTCCATCTGAATGAAGAAGAATGGAGTCGAATAAGGCATCGGCATTCATGCCGTTGGGATTGCTATAACGGGTCATCAATAGAGTGGCACCATTTTCATAAGGGGTCAGCAAGCTCATTTGGCCATTTGGACGATCCAGCAAGAAAACCGCTCCCACTCCTTCTTGTTTTACGCCCCAGTTAAAAGGAATCTTCATGGTGATGTCTACGGTTGGAAAATCAAGTCGGGGCCAATTCAGAGACTCATCAAAAGAGCTGCCATTAGCTTCTACCCACTGCAGGCGATAAACCATTTCAGCCAATTCACCTCGGGTCATGGCCTCTTCTCCATGCCAAAGTCCATCGGTTTGAGGAGGAATAATGTTTTGCACACGAGCATATTCCGCATAAGCGCTGTACCAAGCGTCTACACTCACATCCGCAAAAGGCTGAGCACTAGGGGGATTAAGACTCAGTCCAGCCGCCAGGACAAGCATCTTCATGGCCTCGGCACGATTCACTGTTTGTTCAGGTTTGAAATGATTGTCGGAATAGCCTTGCACAATTCCTTCCGTTACCGCAGTCCCCACATAAGGAGCATACCAGTCAGATAAAGTGACATCATTGAACAAAAGTCCCGCTGAACTAGCAGAATCCACCGGGAGGCCCATGCCCATCAAAAAGATTTTAAGAGCTTCGGCACGATTCACAGCTTGATCGGGCTTAAAAGTGCCATCTTCATAGCCTTGTAAAATACCCTGCTCCACTAAAGAGCTAATAGCCGCATGGTGCTCATTTGAACTGGAAACATCAGGGAAACTCGCAAAACTGAGCTGAGGTACGCAAACGAGTCCTAAAAGAACAGCGATTAAAAAACGTTTCATGGGTGGAGTGGAAAAGACAAAAGCAGTGTAGCGGATTCGTACCGACTAAGCAAAAGATGAGCGGGCAAATCAGAAGCTCACTTCTCCGGGGGAGTAGGTGTCTAAGTTAGTCACACCAATCAGTTTAATGACTTCCTCCACCACTTGAGCACGAGGAACGGCACGTTGTTGACCTTTGGCCATGTCTCGAACAATGACGACTCCCTCACGGACTTCCGTAGCCCCCATGATTAAACAATAGGGAACAGCAAATTTATCCGCCAGTCGCATTTGAGCTTTCATGCTTCCTTTACCAAGAGCGCCCACCGTGCGAACCCCAGCGTCTCGCAATTCATCAATCAAGACTAAAGATTTTTTCTTAGCTTCATCTCCCAATTGCGCCACAAAAATATGCACTTCATCTTTAGACGGGACTTGCACGTTATTGGCTTTCATCTGGTTAATGAGACGTTCAATTCCCAAAGCAAAACCCACCGCAGGAGTGGATGGCCCTCCCATGAGCTCTACCAATCCGTCATAGCGCCCCCCACCTCCAATTGCATTTTGAGCCCCAACCTCACTGTCCCAAAATTCAAAAACCGTTTGAGTATAATAATCCAGTCCGCGAACCAATTGAGGGTTTTCAGTATAAGCAATGCCCAATTCTTCTAAAAACTCCTTCACTTGATCGTGGAAAATTTGGTCCTCAGGAGCTCTATAAGCAGCAAGTTGCGGAGCCATTTTAGCCAGAATCTGACAGTCTTCATTTTTACAGTCCAAAAGTCGAAGTGGATTGGTATGAAGCCTTCGTTGGCAGTCTTCACACAGTGATCGTTCTTTCCCAGAGTAGTAGTTCAGTAAGGCTTCACGATATTTTTCGCGGCTTTTTTGAGAGCCGATATTATTGATTTGCAGAGTGATTTTTTTATCGATGCCAAGATCGCGCAGCATTTTGTAAACAATAAAAATACATTGCACGTCCAAAGCGGGATCACTTTCACCGATCACTTCTGCACCGATTTGCCAGAACATGCGGTAACGCCCTTTTTGAGGACGATCGTAGCGAAAGTGAGGCTCAATATAATAGAGTTCAACAGGCTGTGGCCATTCCTTCATTCCATGTTGAATGTAGGCACGGACCACTCCGGCAGTGCCTTCCGGCTTGAGCGTTAACTGACGTCCACCCTTATCTTCAAAACTATACATTTCTTTAGAAACAATGTCGGTGTCTTCGCCTACTCCTCGTTGAAAAACTTCCGTGTGTTCGATCACAGGAGTCGTAATACGTCTAAATCCAGCCTGACGAAAGCGATGTCTGGCGACTTTTTTGATGAAAGTAAAATATTCATGATCCTTAGGGAGAAGGTCATGAATACCCGTGGGCGTTTGCATCTTGGTCGTGTCAGACATAGGAAAATAATGAAAAGAGCTGACTTTCACTATACTACATTTCCAGGTTGGAGCAATGCTTAATTGATCTTTTTTCCACAAAGGGCATTTTTTGTGAAGTGAAATAGGCTGCCGCTGCAATCATGGCCGCATTGTCCGTACAATATTCCATTTTGGCCGGCCATCGAAAAAGAGGGGGTTCTGGCAATAAACTTAGTTTCTCTTGAATCCGCTCACGTAGGTAGCGATTCGCAGAAACACCACCCGTTAGATGCACCTCTTTTGGGGCATATCTTTCTACCGCCCTCAGTAATTTTTCAAGCAAAGCCATAACGACCGCCTCTTGAAAGGAGGCTGCTACGTCATTCACAAAGTGTTCATCCGTCATTCGATGCGCATTTTCCTTCAGCAAGTAAAGCACGGAGGTTTTAAGACCTGAAAAGCTGAAATGAGTTTCTTTTCGAAGCGCAATAGGAAAGGGAATCGCTTTTGCATTCCCCTGCTGGGCCCGTTCCTCAATGAAGGGGCCCCCCGGATAGCCCAGTCCCAAGAGGCGAGCGACTTTATCGAAAGCTTCTCCCGCACTGTCATCCAGCGTTTCCGCCAAGATTTCAAAGTCACCATGGCCTCGGATTAAAACAAGTTCATTGTGCCCACCCGAAACCGTCAGCGTTAAAATAGGAAATTGGGGTTCGGAGGGAGCTTCGATGGGCGGCGCACTCTTTTTTGAAGCATAAAGCCAAGGGGCATAGAGGTGACCATGGATGTGATTCACCTCAAGGAGAATTTTATCTTTGGCAAAAGCCAAAGCCGCCGCGGTCATACGGCCCACTACCAGCGAACCCATTAGCCCCGGTTCTTTGGTGACGGCAATCGCATCGATTTCATCCCAGCTCTTAATCTCAGCTATTGTTAAGGCCTCCCGAAGCACCGGGATCATTGCCTTCATATGTTCTCGGGCAGCCAGCTCGGGAACCACCCCACCCGTTTTCATATGCTCTGCAATTTGTGAGGCAATCCCATTAGAAAGCACTTCTCTGCCATTTCTTACAATGGCAACAGAAGTTTCATCGCAGGACGTCTCAATAGAAAGAATATTCATAATAAATAAATTGTACTGTAAATCTCTGTGGAATACACTAGGAGCATGAAGTCATCTGCCATTCAAATTGTCGAGACACTCCAAAAAGCCGGTCACAAAGCTTATTTTGCGGGGGGCTGTGTAAGAGATATGATCATGGGGCGAGAGCCAAAGGATATTGATATTGCAACGAGCGCGCTGCCCGGTCAAATCGAAAAACTATTTGCAGAAACTTATGCGGTGGGAAAAGCATTTGGAGTGATTCATGTGAACGAAAACGGACACACCTTCGAAATTGCCACCTTTCGTAGCGACAGTGGGTATAGCGATGGGCGAAGACCAGACGCCATTTTATTCACGCATGCCGAAGAAGACGCGAAGAGGAGAGATTTCACCATCAATGCATTGTTTTACGATCCCGTTGCAGAAGAGTTTCATGATTTTATAGGGGGACGGAATGACATTTCCAACAAGCTCATTCGCTTCATTGGATCTCCACACGAGCGTATTTTGGAAGATCATTTACGTATTCTACGAGCCATTCGTTTTAAAAACACACTCCATTTTCAATACCATCCAGAGACCTACGCCGCTCTTAAAAAACACGCTGCCCTTGCCGATAAAGTGAGTTGGGAAAGGGTGAGGGACGAGCTGAATAAAATCATCATGGCCCGAAGCGCCCCGATTGCCTTTGAAGACATGCAAGACACCGGTGTATTGCCTTATGTCTTACCCGAACTTGAAGCGTGCAAAGGGCTAGCCCAGCCGGCAGAATATCACCATGAAGGAGACTTATGGAGCC
>CAZHKJ010000036.1:0-6853 GCA_964533115.1 uncultured Candidatus Peribacteria bacterium
GCATGCGCTTTAAAATGCCCAAGCATTTAACAAACTTTGCGCCAATGGCAACCGCCCTTCAAAAAAAAGGCCCGAGTCCTTTAGTAACCGTACTGATCGTAGGACTACTCATCTCCGGTCTTTATACAATCTGGAATCCAGCAGGGCAAGTGCCCCCTGAAGAAGTCTCTCTGAGCGCCTTTATTGCTGACGTAGAAAGTGGGACCGTCACAGAAGTCATCGTCAGCGACAATAAAATGACTTACACCCTAGCGGACGAAACCGAACGTTTTGCCTACAAAGAGTATGGGCAAACCGTGGATGAAGTGCTGGGAGACCTCAGCCCCGCCCTCAAAGAAGACTTACAAATCAAAGTGAGAGACACCTCCAGCGATGGCTTATGGCTCAATGTCGGACTTTCCATTATTCCTATTCTTTTCATTATAGGATTTTTATGGTTCATGATGCGAGGAGCTCAAAGCAGCAATAATCAAGCGATGTCTTTTGGAAAATCCAACGCGCGCCTGCACGACAACGAAAAAGAGCGCACGACTTTTGAAGACGTAGCAGGAGTCAAAGAAGCCAAGGAAGAACTGGTAGAAGTCGTGGATTTCTTAAAAAATCCAGGAAAATACACCTCCATGGGAGCCAAGATTCCAAAGGGAGTGATGCTGGTGGGAGGCCCTGGAACAGGTAAAACTCTATTGGCTCGGGCGGTAGCAGGAGAAGCCAATGTCCCTTTTTTCAGCATCAGTGGATCTGAATTTGTAGAAATGTTTGTGGGAGTTGGAGCGAGTCGTGTGCGTGATCTTTTCAAAAAAGCAAAACGCAATGCCCCTTGTATTGTCTTCATGGATGAAATCGATGCGGTGGGACGCCAACGTGGAACAGGAGTCGGAGGCGGACACGACGAACGTGAACAAACCCTCAATCAAATCCTGACCGAAATGGACGGCTTCGAAACCAACACCGGAGTGATTGTGATGGCTGCTACCAATCGTCCGGATGTACTAGACCCCGCCCTCCTTCGTCCCGGGCGCTTTGATCGACGCATTGTGGTGGATAGCCCTGGCATGGAAGATCGAGACGCTATCCTTAAAGTACACGCTAAAAACAAGCCAATTTCAAAAGGAACCGATCTAAAACAAATCGCCAAACAAACTCCAGGTTTTTCTGGAGCGGATCTAGAGAATGTGCTGAATGAAGCGGCCATCATGGCCGCACGAAAAGATGAAAAGGAAATCACTCAACGAGACATTGAAAATGCGGTAGAAAAAGTCCAACTAGGGCCTGAACGTAAATCTCGCGTGCTTTCTGATAAAGAAAAAGAAGTCACTGCGTATCACGAATGCGGGCATGCCATCGTAGGCTACCTAATGTCGGAATGCGATCCTCTTCGTAAAATCACCATCATTTCTCGAGGAATGTCTTTGGGCTCTACTTGGTTTATGCCTGAAGACGACAACCACATGTACACGCAAGAAAAATTCGAGCATGAGATGGCTTCTCTCTTGGGCGGTTATGTGGCTGAAGAAATGATCTATGGCCAGGGTTCAACCGGACCTTCCAATGATCTGGAAAGAGCCACTTCTATGGCCCGAAGAATGGTCACCGAATACGGAATGAGCAGCGCCGTAGGACCCACCGTTTTTGGAGAAAAAAACCGGGAAATCTTTTTAGGACGTGATTTTGGCCATGTTAAAAACTACTCTGAAGAAAAAGCGGCTCTCATCGACAAAGAAGTCCAAAGTTTAGTTGAAAAAGCCTATGCAAAAGCCAAAGAGCTACTGACCAAACATCGAAAGCAACTGCATGACATCTCAAAAACTTTAATACAGAAAGAAACCCTCAGTCGTGAGGAGTTCATTGAAGTCTTTGACGGGAAGAAGTCACATACCTCTCACCCTAAGAAAGCATAAAAAGTCCTTAAAATCAGCCTTATGACTCAAATTGGAATCGGACCCATCGGCAATGCCAAAACCGCACTAAGCAAAACAGGACTGAAAAACACCCCTGCCCAAAAGCTTAAATTGCATGCGCGCCCCCATCCTTTTCCAAGTAGATCAAATGCTAACGAGCAAGATCCTGAAGAAGGCCAACTGTCTGTGGACATTCTACACACAGAAAATGAAATGGTGATTCTTTGCCCCATCGCCGGGGTAGAAAAAACAGATATTCGGGTCTCTCTGCAAGAAGACGTCCTCACTATTCGTGGAGAGCGTAAAGCTATTTCAGGATTAGATCTGCACAAAACCCTTGTTCAAGAGCTGTTTTGGGGCACCTTTTCTCGATCCATCGTGCTACCCGACCACATAGACCGCAAAGCAATAGAAGCACGCGTCCATGAGCACGTTTTGATCATCAAAATCCCAAAAACGGAGGATTTTAAAACGCGCATCATTCACGTTGAAGCCTAACGTCTCTCCATGAAACCCATCAAAAAAGTTGTGATCTTAACCGCGGGGCTCGGAACCCGTTTTTTGCCCATGACCAAGGCGGTCCCCAAGCCCATGCTCCCTGTTTTAGATAAACCCGTGATTCAATATCTGGTGGAAGAAGCGCTTCATTCGGGCATTCAAGAAATCATCATCGTTACAGGAATGGGAAAACGTGTGATTGAGGAACATTTCGACCACAGTTACGAACTTGAACACGAGTTACGCTCTCGAGGCAAATTAGACCTATTGGAAAACATGGAACTCATCGAAAAAAAGGCACGATTTGTATACTTACGTCAAGAAAATGCCCGTGGAGATGGGCACGCTCTTTTATGTGCCAAAGAAGTACTGGGAGAAGAACCTTTTGCTGTCCTTTTTGGGGATGATCTTGTGGATGGCCCTCGCCCAGCCCTTCGTCAATTACTCGACGTCTATGAAGAAACAGGAGAAACCGTGCTCTGTGTGGAAAAAGTGCCTGAGGAGCGTCTTCATCAATATGGAGTGATTGGCATAGAAAAACAGGAAGATCGTCAAATTAAAGTGAATGCTCTCGTAGAAAAACCTCAAACTAAAGAAGCTCCCTCTTCTTACGGGATCATTGGCAAATACATCTGTACTCCAGAGCTCTTAAAAAACTTAGCGCAAAGCCAATCAAGCCACCCCGATGGAGAGATTCGCCTCATTGACGGGCTGCGCACCCATTTAGAAAAAGCGGGCCACATTTACGCTTGGGAAGTAGAGGGCACTCGTTATGACACAGGGAATCAATGGGGACTTTTAGAGGCAAATATCGCCTACGCTCTCAAGAACCCGGAAATGCGTGAAAAAATAACTGAAATGATTCGAAAACAATCTTAGTAACTCGCAAGTGTTCCCTCCTTGTACGAACGCCAGTTTTTTGCTATAATGGGAAGATATCTCAAAACAAAAATAAATATGATTCTTGATCAACTTTTGAAGGAAGCAGATGCTCTCAAACTCCAGGGGCGTCATGAGGAAGCAATCGCACTGGCCAACAAAATGATCTTAATGAATATGGATTACGGAGAAGCTTTTGAAGAAGTGGGCGACAACTACCTCAGTCTAAGAGAATACGACAAAGCCATGAAAGCCCTCAAACACGCGCTCCGACTCCGCCCAAAAAGCTCTAATGCCCTTTATCTGCTTGGATTTCTTTACTCCTCAACAGGAGAATTTGATAAATCGATTGAAACCTTGGAGCTCGCGAATCAAACGCAACCTCACCACCCCGAAATTCTACGTTGTTTGGGCTGGTCGATTTTTCATGGAGGAGATAAAAAACGTGGACTGGTGATTTTAGAAAGAGCCCGGGCCATGGCCCCAAAAGACACGCTCATCATGTGTGATTTAGCGGTATGTTACCTCAACAATCGCCAATTTGACCTCACCATTGCTCTACTGGAAGAAGCCCTTCGAATTGAACCCAACAATGAAAAAGCAAAAGATTGCCTCGAAACCGCCAAATTCTTCCAACGCGAGTTCAGAAAACTAAAAGAGAAACAGGCTTAGTTTACGAGCATCATAAACTCTTCAGACTCTCACTGCCTAGGGAGTTCACCACCTCCCATCATTTCATGGCATGCTATTGACGTAGCATATTTTAATGTTTAATTTAAGATATGCTTATTTTTAACATTTAGATTTAAACATAATTTTATGACACACCCCAATGAAATTGGCCCAGAAGACAACGAAAATAGGGTTAATAGACGTCAATCATCAAGAACTATAGCTCAGGTCTATGCAGAGATGGGAGTGGATAATCCAAGAGATGATGCACTAATAAAGTTCATATTAGACAATGGCATTAGTCTAAGATAGACAGCATGAACAGAATCAAGCTAATCCATTGACTAGACCATTAAAAGTCTACAAAGTGTTTTGTGCTTCTGCGTGACCGCGCGGTCTAGAGAGAGATGGCACGAAAGTGCCGCTCAAAGCAGGCCGTGAGGAAAGTCCGAGCAAGATCAGGCAGGAAAGCCGTTAACGGCGGCCGAAGCAGAACTTAAAAAATCTGCTTTAGGGAAAGTGCCACAGAGACGAGTGACGTGAAACGCCCCCTCTGTTCAGCCCCGCGCAAGCGGACGTGAAACATGGGGAGCCCCTTCGTAAGAGGGAGCGCATGGTAAACCCTTTCCCTTGCAAGGTGAGATTGGAGATTTGGAATCAGCGGCCTGTCGCTCCAAGTCGCTCACCGCACGAGCCTCTCAGCAATGAGGGGCCTAGAGAGATGGTCACGGCGCAAACCACGCAAGTGCTTTGCGTACAGAACTCGGCTTACAAGAAGCATCATCAAAAAAGGCTCCCCTGTGGGAGCTTCTTTTGATAGACTCAAAACAATGAAACGTTCTGAAATCATTTTTGGCCTCCTACGCATCCCGCTCGACTTTTCCATGACCGTGCTCGGGCTCTTGGTGGGCTATCGTTTACGGCTTTTAGGGGATTTTATTCCAGGACTGGAATTTGTAACCACCACGGCAAATCTTCTCCCCATCGAAGACTATTTTCAGGTTAGTCTCCTCTTTGGAGGCCTGCTCATCTTTGTTTTTGCACTCTTTGGGATGTACAAGCTCAAAAATACAGAAAATACTCTGAGAGAGATCAAACACATTGGCAAACACAGTGGAGTTTGGATTTTAGTGGTTTTAACCTATTTCTTTTTAATTAATATTAGACAATATGTACAGGGATAGTTTAATAGTATTTTTCTCCCGTCTTGTGCTCATTTACGGATTTGCCGCAAGCATCCTTTTCATCATTCTGGCTCGATTACTGGTACGCTTCGTGGAAAAACAGCTTCTCAAGGCCAAGATCGGGAGACGGAACATCCTCCTCATTGGATCGAATAAGATCACCGACCGCATTGCCACCGCCTTACAAAAAGACCTGCATTACAATCTCATCGGCTATTTGAGTGAAAGACCTAGAGAAATAGACGGCTTAAAAAAGCATGGAGGATTAAAAGATCTCTATAAAGTGGTCAAAAAACACTCTGTGGAAACCATTCTGGTCACAGACCAAAATCTAAGTGAGCTTCAAGATCATCAAATTTTGGATTACTGCCAACAAAACCACATTGAATACTGCTTTGTGCCCGAAATTTTAGAGATGGAACGTTCGAACATAGAAATTGAACCGCTCGCCGGATTTCCTCTCATTCACCTCAAGCCCACCCCACTGGATGGATGGGGGCGCATTGCCAAAAGAAGCTTCGACATTCTCGTCAGTGCGTTGAGTTTAATCCTCCTTTCCCCTCTATTTGCCCTCATTGCATTAGGCATAAAAAAAGATTCCCGAGGCCCTATTCTCTTCAGCCAACTGGAAAATGGTAAACCGGCCACAAGGATCGGACAAAATGGAAAAGCCTTTCAGTTTTTTAAGTTCCGGACCATGCAGCACAACACTCATCACTTAAGGTACACCCAATTGGCGGAAAAAAATCACCGCAAAGGCCCCCTATTAAAGATAAAAAATGATCCTCGCATCACTGCTTTTGGGAATTTTCTAAGGAAAACCAGTCTGGATGAACTTCCTAATCTGTGGAATGTCTTACGAGGAGATATGAGTTTAGTCGGCCCTCGCCCCCACCTGCCGGAAGAAGTCGAAAAATATGAAGCTAAACATCGATTTTTACTCACCGTAAAACCTGGGATTACGGGTCTAGGACAAGTGAGTGGACGCAGTGATTTGGATTTTGAGGAAGAAGTCCGCTTGGACAGCTACTACATCAAACATTGGTCTCTTTGGATGGACTTAAAAATTCTTTTTAAAACGGTTTGGGTGGTCTTAAAAGGAAACGCCGCCGATTAATTTTTGAGGAGACACTCGGCCTCATCCATGCTAAAATCGTCGCACTATGCTCACAAAACTCATTACCGCCATCATCGGAGATCCTGAACAAAAAACGATCAAGCGCATGCAAAAATCGGTTGAAGCCATCAATAAAATCGAAGAAAAATACCAAACCGAGCTCACCGATGAGCAAATTCCTATCAAAACTCAAGAATTAAGGGATCGTGTGGCCAATGGAGAAAGTCTCGAAGCGATATTGCCCGAAGCCTTTGCTTTGGTTAAAAATGCAGCCCGCCGTTTGACGGGGAAATCCTGGATGGTGCGGGGCGGTGAACAAAAGTGGGAAATGATCCATTACGATGTGCAGCTGATTGGAGGAATGGTCCTACACGAAGGGAAAATCGCCGAAATGCGTACGGGTGAAGGTAAAACCTTGGTGTGTACCCTACCCGTTTACCTCAACGCACTGACAGGAAAAGGCGTACATGTGGTGACCGTGAACGATTATTTGGCTCAACGAGACGCAGAGTGGATGGGAGGTCTGTATCGGTTCTTGGGAATGAGCGTAGGAATCGTGACCCATGATCAAAGCCGCGAACAGAAAAAAGCCGCTTACGCCTGCG
>CAZHKJ010000036.1:6863-10645 GCA_964533115.1 uncultured Candidatus Peribacteria bacterium
AATTTGGCTTCGATTATTTGAGAGATAACATGGCTCCCCGAGTGGAATCCCTGGTACAACGTGAACTGCATTACGCCATCGTGGATGAGGTGGACAGCATTTTGATCGACGAAGCGCGCACGCCTCTCATCATTTCAGCCGCCGCCGAAGATTCCGCCGAAAAATACTTGAGCTACTCCAAATGGGTCAAAGTTTTAGATCGAGATTTGCACTACAACATTGATGAAAAGCAACGTGTGGCTACCCTGACTGAAGAAGGAATCCGAAAAATGGAAGAATTGCTGGGAGTGGAAAACATTTACACCGAAAAAGGCTTTGAAGAAGTTCATCACATTGAACAAGCCCTCAGAGCTCACGCCATTTATAGAAAAGACGTGGATTATATGATCCGTGATGGGCAAGTCGTGATTGTAGATGAATTCACAGGACGGCTCATGGCCGGACGACGCTACGGACAAGGGCTACATCAAGCCATTGAAGCCAAAGAAGGGGTAGAAGTAAAAAAAGAAAGCCGTACCTTGGCCACGATTACTTTCCAAAATTACTTCCGGCTCTTTGAAAAACTGGCAGGAATGACGGGAACGGCAAAAACCGAGGAAGAAGAGTTTGGAGCCATTTATAAACTGGAGGTGATCCAAATCCCAACCAATAAAGCCGTCAAACGAATCGACAAATCCGACGCTATTTACAAAAACGAGATAGGGAAATTCAAAGCCATTGCCAAAACCGTGCGTGAACTCCATGAAAAAGGCCAACCCGTCCTCATTGGAACCATTTCCGTCGAAAAGTCAGAGCGGCTCTCCGAATTGCTTCAAAAAGAAGGCATCCCTCACAGCGTCCTCAACGCCAAATATCATGAGAAAGAAGCGGAAATCGTCGCTCAAGCGGGGCAAAAAGGAGCAGTGACCATCGCCACCAATATGGCAGGCCGAGGAACCGACATCAAACTCGGTGAAGGGGTTGCCGACCTGGGCGGATTAGTGATCATTGGAAGTGAACGGCACGAATCCAGACGCATCGACAATCAGCTTCGCGGACGAAGTGGACGGCAAGGAGATCCGGGATTCAGCCAATTCTATGTCTCCATGGAAGATGACCTCATGCGTATTTTTGGGGGAGGAAGAATGAAAGATCTCATGGAGCGTTTAGGACTTCCGGAGGACATGCCCATAGAAAATAAAATGATCAGTCGTTCCTTGGAAGGCGCTCAACGCAAAGTGGAAGGTCATCATTTTGATGTTCGAAAACACTTGGTGGAATACGACACAGTTCAAAGCACGCATCGCAACATTATTTATAAAAAACGTCGCGCCATTTTAGAAAATGAAAGCCTCAAAGAAGAAGTGAGTACCCTCATACAAAATGAAGTGAGGAAAATCGTCCTAAGCCATCAAAACAACATCAAAGAAGTCTGGGAAACCGTAAATGCCATCCATAGAGACCCACGCCAGGCTCTTGCGCTAGAAAACCTCGAATCTTTGAATCAAGAAGGGTTGATTGACACGCTCACTCAACATCTTGAAACAGGATATGCGGAAAAAGAGGCGAGTTTACCCGATCCCAAAATCATGCGCCGGGCTGAACGGGCTATTTTCCTTCGTACAATGGACTCCTTGTGGATGCATCACATCGATGAGCTCAAAGATTTAAGAGAAGCAGTTGCACTGAGTGGCTACGGTCAAAGAGACCCTCTTATTGAATATAAGAATCAAGCCTTCACTCTCTTTGAAGAACTGATGCAAAAAATAGACCGAAACACGCTCACCAGCCTCTTCCATGTAAAAATCAACGTACAACTGGTCAACCGTTCTGCCCCCACCTTAACGAACGCTGAAGGGCAAGCTCTAAAAACCCAGACCAATGATGCTCAAATCGAAAAGACCCTGAGCTCTTCACCTCTGCCCGTAATGCCGGTAGAACGCACGGCCATAGAGATCCCTGAGCCCTCCGTGAGAGTGATCTCCTCCAAAACAGGGGAAACGCTTCAAAGCGATGCCGAGCTCATGAATTCCAATGGGACGAACGGCTCCATCAAAAGCCCTGAAGCGGGAAGAAATGATCCCTGCCCTTGTGGAAGCGGAAAAAAGTACAAGAAATGCCACGGCGCCTAAGTCCTTGCTTGACTGGTCCTTTCTACATTTTCGTTTTTACTCGTCTCTCACATAAACCTCTCGGGCTTTACTGCCCTGAGCAGGACCCACATAACCGGCTTCTTCAAGCATATCCACAATACGAGCGGCGCGAGAATAACCAATGCGTAAATAGCGCTGCAAAGAAGAAGTGGACGCGGCTTTTCGATTTTTCTTTAAGCATTCCAAAGCCGCCGCCATCAATTCCTCATCCGTTTTGGCATCCTCATGCGCATCAGGAACGCCCTGTACGGGCTGACGGGCCACTTCTTTAGAAGTAATGTCATGAGCGTATTCAGGCTCCAAAGTGAGCTTAAGACGATTCGTTACTTTTTCAATTTCCTTGGAAGACACATAAATACCCTGAATACGAATGGGCTTGCCCATGGTCCCCGAAAGGTAAAGCATGTCTCCATTTCCAAGCAGATCTTCCGCCCCAATGCCATCCAGAATGGTACGAGAATCCACAGAAGAAGCGACCGTAAACGCAATACGAGCGGGTATATTCGCTTTGATGAGACCCGTAATAACATCCACCGAAGGCCTTTGAGTCGCCACAATCAAATGCATGCCCACCGCACGGGCCATCTGAGCAATACGACAAATAGAAGCTTCTACTTCTTTTTGCGCCTGCATCATTAGGTCGGCAAGTTCATCAATCACAATCACAATTTTAGGCATTTTTTCTGCCGTTTTCCTATCAGCATTATAGTCCGCAATATTTCGATGCCCCGCATCCGCACACACTTTATAACGTCGATTCATTTCGGCCACGGCCCAACGTAAAGCGGTGGCTGCTTTTTCGGGATCAGTGATCACGGGCGTAAGCAAATGAGGGAGTCCATTGTAAGTCGAAAGTTCAACCTGCTTAGGATCCACCATAATAAACTTCAATTCCTTAGGAGAATTGTTATAAAGCAAGGCCAATAAGAAACTGTTCAAACCTACCGATTTTCCGGAACCCGTTGCTCCTGCGATCAAAAGATGCGGCATTTTAGCCAGATCCGCCACCATAGATTTACCCGACACATCACGACCGAGGGCAATCTTGAGCTTAGATTTTTCATTCACGTAATCACTCGTTTCCATCATTTCACGCAGATGCACCGTGGAACGAGTGGCACTGGGAATTTCAATACCCACCAAAGATTTCCCAGGAATCGGTGCCTCAATACGAACCGCCGGAGCGGCAAGGGCTAAAGCAATATCATTTTTAAGGGAGGTGATTTTAGAAAGTTTCACCCCATCGGCCGGCTTAAGAGTGTACTGCACCACCGTAGGACCCACATGAACTTCCTGCATACTGACGGAAATGCCAAACTGCTCCAGTTTGCTACGAATCAAATCAGCCTTACGCTTTAAATCACTCTGATTAATATCATAAGTCGCCTTACTATTCTCGAGTAAATCCATACTAGGATACTGCCATTCTCGTAAATCCTCTTCATCTTCCAAAACCGTTTGATCCACCATCACCACTTCCCCATCCGGAAGAGCCTCGCTAGACAAAGCTTCTTCAGCTTCCTCCTCATTCACCTCACGCGCCAAACGCTCTTCCACCTCTTTCATGTCTACTTTACGGAGCGTCAAAGCGCTGGCATCCACGGTTTTCGCGGGCTCGCCCTGTTCACGCCATGCTCGGCCGCCTATAAG
>CAZHKJ010000037.1:0-9855 GCA_964533115.1 uncultured Candidatus Peribacteria bacterium
TGCGGAAAGAATTTCTTGCTGCCTCTCTGCGCGATCAAAATCCGAGGTGGATTTGCGGCTGCGGGCGTAGCGGAGAGCCTCTTCTCCCGTCATGTGATGAACCCCTACATCAATAGAGTAGGCACTGTAGCCTCCCTTCCCATTCGGATACAAACCATCATAAATCGCTTCCGACACGTTGACTTCCACCCCTCCAATGACATCCACCACTTCTTTAAATCCATCCAGGTCCACTTGTGCATATTGGTCAATTTCCAAACCGGTGACGGACTCCACCATTCGCTTTAAAGTTTCAATTCCGTAATAGGTATAATATTCATTGATGCGTCGTCCGTTCATGTACAGATCACGAGGAATGGAAATCAGCGTGATTTTTTCTTCCTCTTCGTTCACATTGGCCACCATGATGGTGTCGGTTAAGGATCCATTCGTCCCTAAAATCAAGATATCGAGAGAATCATCTTCCGTGCTTTCCAGACTGAGATCTTCGGAGAGTTTTACGCTCGTCTCATCCATGGAAAATTTTTGAAGGATGTTCGTAAATAGATTGGCAATCTCTGTATTGTCTCCTTTTTGGAAGGCAGAACCCAATTGATTAAAATCCTCTTCAATGCCTTTAAGCACGGCATCTTGAGAGCTGATTTGCTCTTGAAGGTTAAAATTGCTCTGATTCAAAGTGCCCACTTCATCAATCAAGGCGTTCACTTTATTCTCATTTTCTTGAATAGAATTTTTAAGATCGTTGCTATAGGAAAAAAATCCGATCATGAGCATAGCTACCAAGGCACGATTGGCCATTTTCATCACGCGCGTTTTTCGTGCTTCACGAATGATCTTTTGATCCTGAGGCCCCTCATTTTCGGGGTCAATATGAAGTACGTTGTATAGTTCAGGCTCCTGCATTTGTATTTGGCGTTGTAATGGGCTTGTGTGGGGTTTCTTCCACTGCCGCTTGATTTACTTCAGCAGTGTAGTCGGGTTTTACATCCTTTCCAAGTTCTTCTACTTTTATCCCAATACGGGCGGCAATTTCTTGCTCAACGAAGGCTCGTTTTCGTCCATACTTCATTCTGGAATATTCCTTCACCACATCGTGGACCTTTGCGCTCTTATTGCTTTCATCAAAGACGGTTTCCAAAGAGAAAGGCCGTGAGGCGGTATTGTTTAAATTCATCTTCATATAAGCCTTGTAATTGGCAATTCCAATCACATCTTGTTCGGTGAGCACAGGGGCGTATTCCTTCGAAAGATATTCGGCATCATCCGCACCCACCTTAAAAGATTGCATGGTTCCCACGTTACCGAATACGGCATCACGGATCTGGGTGCTCGTGCTGCCTCCCTTGCTGACGGTGAGCTGCCCAATGTACTGGTGAGCCATGATCAAAATCAGCTTATATTTACGGGCTTCAGACAAGATGGAACAAAAGGTATCGGTCGCGAAATTTTGGAATTCATCGACGTAGAGGTAAAAATCCTTACGTTGATCTTCGGGTGTATCTACACGGCCCATGGCCGCCATTTGAATTTGAGCCACCAGAACCAATCCCAAAAGCTGAGTATTTAAGGTTCCGAGTTTACCTTTTGAAAGATTAACCAAAAGAATTTTTTTGCTGTCCATGCACTCTCGAATATTAAAGGCGGACTTAGCCTGACCAATCGTATTACGCATAATTGAGTTCGTGATGAACGGACCGAATTTTGCCGAGAAGTAAGGGATCATCTCTTGGCGTTCACGGTCTCCCGTGTTGGCATACTCATGATCCCAAAAGGATTTCACCACCGGGTTTTTTACTTTAGAGACTTTGTAGCGCATGAATTCTTCATCCACGAAAATACGGGGCACATCAATGAGAGTGGCCCCTTCATCGGGATCTTCCATCAGCGTCAAACAGGCGTTTCGGAAATAATGTTGAATACGGGGTCCGAAAATTTCATCTCCGAATATTTTGATGAAGATTTCGGTGGCTTGGCTGGAGGCCATGTCTTGCTGCTCCGGAGTTTTAGCTTCGAGCATGTTCAGTCCCATTGGCCTTTCGGCATCCGAAGGGTCAAAGACAATCACATCTTTTGCGCGTTCTTTGGGCACATAATGCAAAATATCTTCAATCAGATCTCCATGAGGATCAATCACACAAACACCATCCCCATTCGCCACATCTTGACGGGCCATCTGGCTGATAAACGAAGATTTACCCGTACCGGTTTGCCCGATGATGTAATGGTGACGTGCTCGGTCTTTTTTGCGAAAATGGACGGGTTTTTTTTGCCCACGAAAGACGTTATAGCCCAAGAAAATCCCTTCACTACCCATATCGGTTGGCACAGGTAAAACCTTGTAAGACATCCACTTAATGAGAGGAGTATAATTGTAGCGACTGTTTGGAAAGTGAAAAATAGTGGCGAGTTCCTCTGGAGTGAGGATGGAATGTTTTTCTCCAAAAGAAAAATCCCGACTCATCAAGCTTTTGTATAGGATAGGGCTGTTGATGAAATCTATAGGGATAAGTCGACGTGCTTGAAACCAGTTGGCTGCCGCATCTTTAGTGGTGTTGAATGCTACGAATAAGCCATCCAAAATATTGTCACAACGGCTTTCCCCACCCGGTGAGGCGGCCATGATTCGGATGACAGTGTCGTAACCCACTTGATTGGATTTCTCACCAATACGTTTGGCCAACTCTTCTTCCGTTTGAAGCATACGCACATAAGAATCTCCCCCGCTCGCCCCAGGTGGAGGCGCGTTTTTCTCTGCAGTTTCATAGCCAAATATCATTGCAGTGAAGAGCCAACTTATAGGCCTTAAAATAGTCCCTATAATGCTTTTTGCTTCAGGGTCTTTGTTTTTAAATTTAGCTGTCGCAAAATCGTTGGCTTCTTTTTGCCACGTGGAATCGCAAGGGCGAATCACCAATTGCACTATCGCTCTTTCATCTTCTTGCAATTGAGACAGCACATTGGTGAGGTCATTGAGAGGATCATTTTCGATCGTTTTGTAGGTTTTAATGGGCAGCCAGTTCGTGTTTTTTGTAAAGAGGTAGTAACCTTTTTTTGTGAGATGCTTCTTTCCCTTTTCCGTTTTCAAATCGGGTGAAGCGGGGTAATCAATAGAGGCGGTTGGATAAAAAGAAGTGATTTGCTTTTCGAGAATGTCTTTGTAATAGGGATGAACGGTACAAAAAAATGTGAGTTCTTTGTGCTTTGCAAAAATTTCGAAGCTCATCGTGTCTCGCTTGAAAATTTTAACCATGATCTGGTTCATCAAATTGAGCTCACGAATTTCATGCACGGCGCGGTAGAGCTGCTCCATGATTCCCATTTTTTCTCTGAAATCTTTTTCGTTGGCATTTTCTTTATCTTTTTGTGATTCCTCACGTGGCATAGTGATTTGAATCACCACTCTGTGCTTTGCCACCCACCAATCGTAGATCTGGCGAAGAAACCATGGGCTTGTTCGCAATAAAATCCAAAAAACAATTAAGCCCAAAATAAGCCCCTGGTAATTCTCTTGGATCCAAGGGAAATGGCTTGAAATAGAGCCCCAGATCATTTTTATTTTATCCCACCACTGAGTTAGACGTTCCATGCGAGTGTTTTAATCCCTTAAGTATAGCAAAAAAATCCCTTTTTTGAAAGGGATGCAAGCTTGACGGTTCCATATATCAGAGTACTTTCAGTTTCTTGAAATTTCTTTTCCCTATCTGCAGGAGGGCTGCTTCATTTGTTAAAAGCAATTCCATCTTTAAATCAGAAACTTTCTCTCCTTTCCATTTTACGCCTCCCCCTTCTAATAAACGTCGTGCTTCGCTTTTCGTTTGAGCAAAACCCAATTCAAAAATCAAATCGATGATGTTCCAGCTTCCCCTCTCGCCGGGTCCAGGCTTTAAGGCTATTTCTTCAATTTCATCTGGAATTTCTTTTTTTTGATGCACGGTTTTAAAATGCTCTTCTGCTTTTTTGGCGTCTACGTCGCCTTTATAAATTTTCACGATGGCATGAGCCAATTCCATCTTTAAATTACGAGGATTCTCTCCTTGCTCAAGACGTTTTGCCAGCTCTCCCAGCTCACGGCCCTCTGAGCGAGCGGCCAGTTCAAAATAGGGTACAATCAAGTCATCAGAAATGGACATCACTTTCCCATAGATCTCTTCTGACTTTTCATCCACTCCAATGTAATTTCCTGTGCTCTTTCCCATCTTCATCTTCCCATCGGTTCCCACTAAAATCGGCACCGTTAGAATGTTTTGAGGATCTTGGCCATAGGCTTTTTGTAAAGTACGTCCTGCTAAAAGGTTAAAAGTCTGGTCTGTTCCTCCTAATTCCAGATCTGCTTTGAGGGCGACCGAGTCGTACCCCTGCATGAGGGGATACATGAATTCGTGCACCGAAATGGGTTGTTTGGCTTTTATGCGATCTTGGAACATGTCGCGTTCCAACATCTGAGCCACCGTGAACTGAGACGCCAAAGTCACCACATCCTCAAAATTCAGAGGCGCGAGCCACTCCGCATTCCAACGGACCTCCACCTTGGAAATATCCAAAACATAAGAAGCTTGTTTCATGTAATCTTTTGCATTGGCTTCCAGCTCGGCTTGAGTGCGCATAGGGCGAGTTTCATTCTTGCCTGTAGGATCGCCAATTTTTCCTGTGAAGTTTCCAAACAATAAAATGATTTGATGCCCTAAATCCTGAAATTCCTTTAATTTGTGCACCACTACCATGTGCCCCAAATGCAAATCAAAACCCGTGGGATCGATGCCCAGCTTGATTCGCAAGGGCTTCCCACTCATCAACTTTTTTTTGAGCTCTTCTTTCACAATCACATCCGCTACCCCCAGATTCAAAATTCGATCGATTGCTTTTTCGTTCGTTATCACTGCCATAGTGCAAAAAAATGAAGTAGTATGCGTGTATCAAGATTAACAAGGCCCACTCTCAAATGCAATTTGAAACCCAAATCGATTCTAAAAACACTGGTGAAAGATTGGATCAATTCCTCTCCAATCAAACCGGCGTCACTCGTAGCGCTGTTCAAAAACAAATTTTGCACGGACGTGTGAAGGTGAATGGCCATCCCGCCAAAAAATCAGGGCTGAAACTCCGCTTGGGAGATCAAATTGAGATGCCTCTGAATGGGGTTCCTCGACCGAAGCTCAAGCCCAGCGCTTTAAAGCTGGAAATTCTTTATGAAGATGCAAAAATGCTGGTGATCAATAAACCGGCCGGCATTGTGGTTCATCCCGATACTACCGGGCATCAGGACAATACCATCGCCAATGCCGTGATCAAATACCTCAAAGTTCCTGAGAAAAGTCATGATGGTGAGGCCCCTGCTTTTGATGAACTTCGTCCTGGAATTGTTCATCGGCTCGATAAAGACACTTCTGGAGTCCTGGTGATTGCCAAAACACCCGAGAGCCTGCATCAGCTGTCTCGCCTTTTCCAAAACCGTAAAGTACAAAAAACCTATCTGGCTCTGGTTAAAGGATGCCCTAAAACCGATAAAGGGCGTATTTCGGCGCCTATTAAACGAGACTCGAAAAACCGTCAACAAATGGCCATCCACGGCCAGGGGAAACACGCAGTTACCCATTTTGAGGTTCTGGAGACCTATGGTTGGTGCAGCCTTCTTGAGGTGGGGATTGAAACGGGTCGTACCCATCAAATCCGCTTGCATCTGGCCTCCATTGGCCACCCGATTCTGGGTGACAGTACTTATGGAGATAAAAATACCAATCTCCGCGCGCAGACTGAGCTGGGATTGAATCGTCATTGGCTTCATGCCAAAGAACTCGTGATCAATGGAGATCGTTTTGTGGCTCCCCTGGCAAAAGATTTAGAGGAGACAAGGATGAAGTTGTAGCACCTGGATTAGGCCTGTGCGTCTGTTTGTGGACATGGTCTTGACAAGAGCAAACATATTAAATAAGCTTCGCTACTTCTAAATTGATATCAAACATGGGTAATCCATTAACTATAACTATTGACCATTCAAATCCTGATCAAATTGTAGGGGGATTATTTGATGGTGCGATAAGTCATCCTGAAGCATATAGCTTACCTAACCATCCACCTGTAACCAATGAAACGATTCATAACGTAGCCGCGCAATTAAGAGGGGTACTTAAAGGAGTACTTGATCTAAACTCACTGATAGAGCAGGTAACATTACAATTAAACATGAGGGATAATACTGGCACAATATCTTTTCATGACCTCCCTCCATTAAAGATAGATGACTTTACTGCCGCTCTGCACAGCGCTCCAATAATAATTGCCCCTAGAGTGGCCGCACGCCTTTACCGCTTCCCAAAAGAAAAACTAGAATCTATTGCACGGCTCCTTCTTGAACTAGCCCCCAAACAAGTCGCGCCTATAGTGGCCGAAGGCATTTACTGCCTCCCAAAAGAAAAGCGAGAATCTATTGCACGGCTCCTTCTTGAATCAGCTCTCGAAGAAGTCGCACCTATACTCGCTCAAAAGATTCGATCATGGCCAAAAGATCTATACGATATTGCAGTTCTCTTTATTCAACTAGCCCCCAAAAAAGCCGCCATAGCGATAGTCAACGATCTTAAAGGATTAACAGGAGCCTATTCAGACTATTACAGATATATGATAGGACTCTTTCTTGAGCTGGCCCCCAGAGAGGCCGCTCATCTACTGGAGTATCATTATCCGCTTCGCCCTCCTTTCGATGCAGGATATTTGAGGAGAATTATACCTCCCTTCCTTGAACGGGCCCCCGAAGAAGTCGCACCCATGCTCGCTGAAGCGATATACTATTTCCCAAAACAAGAGCAAGCAGATATTGTACGTCTTTTTGCTCAAAAAGCTCCCCAAGCGGCTGCCCACGGAATTGCTAAACATATATTGTGCCTCCCAAGAGAAGAGCAAGTAGCTACTATAGATCGTCTTCTTGAACTAGCCCCCAGAGAGACCGCCTCCGCACTCGCTAAAAACATACACCACTTTTCCAGAGCACAGCGAGTAGAGATTCTTAAGCGAGCCCCTAGAGATGTCGCTCCCGCACTCATCAAAAATTTAAAATGTTTCTCCGCAGAAAGGCAGGCAGATACTCTACAGGCCCTTCTTGAAGAAGCTCCCAGAGAGGCCGCTCCATCAATCGTTGAGCATCTTGGCGTTCCAAAAAATGAAAACGAAGAAGGTATCCTGCTTTCCCTTCTTGAAAAAGCTCCCATAGAAACCGCTCCTGCACTTGCTATGAAAGCTCAATACTGGCGAGGACCAAAACAAGTAGAGCTTGTACGTCAACTTCTTGTAATAAATCCCAAAGTCGCCCCTATACTGATTGATGTGCTGTTCACGAGCCATGCACATGAAAAAGATAACCTGAAGCCAATATTGGGCCTCCTTCTTGAACTAGCTCCCAAAGAGGCATCCCTTTCACTAGCTAAAAACCATTATATCAAACCAGAAGACGAGATATCATTTCTACGCTCCCTTTTGACACATGACCCCCAAAGAGTTGCTCCTGTACTAGCTAAAAATCTGCACGATAAGAATGCAAAGCGTCTTGGATCCCTCCTTCTTGAGCTAGCTCCCAGAGAGGCTGCCGTCGGAATCGCTAAAAAGATATACTGTTTCCGAGAAGAAGAGCAAGCAGGTACTTTACAGGTCCTTCTTCGAATAGACCCAAAAAAAGTTGCTCTTACAGTGGCTGAAACTCTTCGCTGCCATCATACTAAATTATCTTCAAAAGAAGCCCAAAGAATGCTTATAGAAACAGAGCGAGAACAGTTGAGACAAGCTGAGGATAGAAATCCTACTTTATACGATGGGATAGAAGGGAATGAATTTTTCCAAGAACCTTTTCGCCGAAAACCTTTGTTTTATCTAAAAAATTCTGTCATAGAAGGCTCAGAAATAGTTCTTTTAGGGCGTAATCTTGTAAACAAAGCGATATTGCGAATCATTCCCGGTCATGCGTTCATTAGTTGGGTGGAAGCATATGGTCAAGTAGAAACTTGGAAAAAGGCTGGCTTTAACTATGTTCCGATAGAACCAATAATACGTGCTCATGCGGATAAAGATGGCCAAAATATTAGAGTATATGCGGGGGTACTAGGCGTGAGTGCCCATCAATACTTAGAGATGCAATGTAGTGTAAAACATCGTGCACATGTGCAAAAACAGATAGACAGGATAAGAGATACGCTTGTAGGAATGGGAATAAGACATGAGGATCTAATGTATGCACGTAATTTTTGCGTCCTTCATGAACGCACAGCAAAAGGTGAAATAGATTGGAATCAGCCACCAAGAGTCTACTGTATAGATTTTGATCAAGCTATCAGTAAGCTAGGATTATGGGGCGAGGTGATTGATAGTATGAGAGATAGTGATGATTTGTACTGGGCTGATTCCAAAGAATAATCGGATTAGGAGCTTTTAACAAATTCAAGGCAAGCCTTTTGATCAAACTAATTAAGTTTTAAAAAATGAGTAACGCTCAAATTCAGCTCGCTACACGTGGGCTGAAAAATGTTCAAGAGCTTTCCTGATGATGAGGGGATGATGATCGACTATATTCTCCGGTAATTTGTCCACATCAAAGTAAGTGCCTCCGCTCACCTCTCCACTAACTTCAATCCAATGAATCATTGGCAGTTCCGCACCGCGTTTTACTTGATGAAATAAGTGTTGAACAAAAATCGGCCCTTTAATCACCTTGATTCCTTTGATTTCACCCTTGATGATTCGGTTAAAAGCATCTTGAAAGGACAGTTTGGCGTCTGTGGCCCGAATCACTGAGCCAGGAACGTGATATTGTCCTGGCCAATGAGGATCATCGTCATCGCGTTTAATCAATAAGACTTGCAAGCCCTTTTCTTGAATCCTCCTAAAAGGCACCATCTCGACAGTTGGAGTCACCACCAAACGTACTATTTGTGAAAAAATAGGCATCGGGAGAAAACCTGGCTCTAGCTGAGAAATGAATTTTTCCGCTTCCAAAATACCTGTTTCATTATCTCCTGCCCTAGATCGCGAAAGCTTTATCATATTTTTTATTGATAGTGGCTTTATTGTACTCACATTACGGGGCAAATAGATCTTTTACTAGCAAACTTTTCATCCTTTCTGAACTTTACCGTTATTCACACACTAGTCCGGTTCAACCCATTGCCTTGACTGCGTTTTTAGAAGGAATCCTGTTGCGATGGAAACGAGAAAGATTCCTAACCATTGAGTATTCGACGGTAGCTCCCCTAACCAAAGATAGGCGATCAAAAGACTGAACGCAGGCGTACTCACACCCAGAGCCGTCACCTTCGATAAATCGAGTCGATGCAATGCCATTTGCCAGAGTATTTTTCCCAATCCAAAAGCAAAAAAACTAAAGAGCGGCAAGAAAAGCCACAGCTGCCTTGGAGGGACTTCTAAACCTTCTACCATTTGGGCTATTGCAAGCAGAATCAAGCCTCCTATCGTCATTCTAAAAGACAAAATGAGCGACCAAGAGACTCCTTCCCTTTGAAGCTTTTTAGCAATGGAGTTGCCCATCACAAATAGGATAGGCGTTAGGAAAATAGCAAGATTTGCCCCATTCAGCGCTAAGCCATCGCTGTAAAGAATGAGGATGTTTGCGGCGAAAATAAGAAGAATGCCCACAAGTTTGTTCTGAGAGACCTTTTCCTTTAGAAAGATCCAAGCAAATAAAGCGGCGAAAATAATTTCTGATTGAAGGAGCAAAGTTGTTTCTATGGCCGAGGTGTAGCGAGTGGCGTAAGTAGTGATTCCATAAGAAATAACCGCAGACAACAGAGTATAGGCAAACAAATAGAGCAGTATCTTCTTATTTTTCAAAGTTTTGAATTCTTTCTTGTAAATGGA
>CAZHKJ010000038.1:0-4658 GCA_964533115.1 uncultured Candidatus Peribacteria bacterium
TTCTACTTCCCGCTCCAATGCAAAAAGTTTTTTTTAGAATTAGGTGAGAATAGACTACTCTAGCACCCACATCCGCCTTCGCCTTCGCCGTGTGAGTGGGAGTCGTCGTCTGATTTTGACTGGCCGCCACATCCGCATCCGCCAGATCCATTTCCGCAGCCACATCCGCTTTTTTTTACAAAATTGGGGTTGGTGACCTTGAAGCCTGATCCGTAGGCGCTTTCGATGAAGTCTACTTCGGCTCCGAGTAAATTATTGAGGGATTCTTTGTCGAGATAGACAGAAACGCCGTGGAATTCGAAACTTTTATCGTCTTTCTCGGCTTTTTCCTGAAAATCCATGGCATAGGCGGGTTCACGTCCTGCATTGTCCTTGGCCGTGATTTTGAGCCCAAAACCTTCTTTGTCTTCTGCTTTCGCAAATTCGGCGATTTTTTTAGCGGCTTTCTCGGTCAAATAAATACCATCATCAGGGGCACGACGCCTGGCCTCTACGAGTTCATTGATGCGCATGATCATTTCATCCACTACTTCTTCAGAGATGCCGTGGCTCATGGCACCGGCCTTGAGAGGCTCGAACACATTCACACTACAAGAGGTGCAGTGGAGGCCAAAATCTTGCATGATTTCGGCGGTGTCTGGGTAGAGTTTCAAAATCTCTCCAATCAACATGTCTCCTGTAACCAGGGCCTGTTTTTTTTGAGGATTTTGACTCGTTGTGCTGGGGGTGTTTTTTTGGGTCATGGGTTAGGCAAGAATTTGAACGTCAACATAGACCATTCCTAGATTAAAGAGAAGTCCTAAAAATCCGAAAATAGGGAGCATCCCTACGGTGAGCCACTTTTTTTGCCAATTCACTAGGCTGGGAATCAATTGGGCGATTCCTTTGAGGAAGCTGAGGGCTCCCATCCAACAAATCACACTCTCCCAGGCCCATCCAAAAGAAAAAGGATTGGTGATAAGCATGAAGAGCCCCAAAAACATCATTTCAAATGCTACGAAAAACTGAAGAGCAGGAGAATTCCCATAATCTTCCAGCATTTTTCGGGAACCTTGCGGGTCCAAGACCATCTTTAAACAAAGAGGAGTGAGCAAAATGGCGAGAAGAGTGAGGCTCATGGTGAGGAGTTAGTGATGTCTGAATAATACCTTTAAGCAGCGTCTTGTACCATCCCTTCTGCTTCATCGAGGCCTTCTTCAAAGTCATTTTTTTCTGCTTCGTAAGCGGCTTGGCTTTCTTCGAAGCTTTCGTCGTCGATTTGTTCCAGTTCATCTAAATTCATTTCTAAAGACTCCAGGTCTCGACGGAGGGCATTGACGCTCTCCATTTCAACATCATTCTCATCTTCTTCAAGATTGGAAAGGATCTCTTCCAGTTCATCCAGACGATCTCGATAGCTTTCGAGAATTTCGCGTTGGTCTTCGATGTAAGTAGTTCGATCCATAGTGAGGGAGGGGTTAAGATTGAATGGCTTTCGGACGGAAGGATATCATAAAGATTCCCCATGCCAAGAGGATTAATGCGCTCGCTGTATAGGTGGGAAGATTTTGGCTGATGTTCACCAGAAAACCGGCGATCAAAGGAGGAATGGCTTGCCCCAGAGCTCTTAACGATTGGGTGATGCCCATGGCTTCTCCTTGATCATTTTCGTTGGCTAAATGGGAGATGAGCGTGGTGCTGTTGGGGAAGGCCAGCCCTTCAAAAATGGCCATGATGGGCTGTATTAAATACAAAATAGCGATTTGAGTGGGGAGCGTGAACGCGAATAAAATGGCACCCAAGCCGAATAGACCAATTCGCATGGCGTTTTCAGGCGAAAGAAAGCGAGAAGCGATTCGAGCTACGAAGCCTTGGCTGAAGGCAATCCAAATTCCAATATAAGCAAAAAAGATTCCGATGCTGGCTTCTCCCAAGCTGAATTTTTGAACGAGAAAAACGGGGAAGAACTGCGTGAAAAAACAAAAACCCAGAGCGTGTAAGAAGGCCACAATAAAAATAGCGCGAAGTTTTTTCATTTTCCACGCTTTGATGAGATGAGTGAATCCAATAAAAGGGTGGATTTTTTTGATGCTTTTTTTCTTGATGGTTTCTGTGAAGAATAAGGCTACAAAAATAAGATTTAAGCTGGAAAGGGCGGTTGCGAACCAAAAGGGGGTGGAGGCATTGAACCAGGGTAAAATGCTGGAGTCTGAGAGTAAGCCTCCTACGGCTGGTCCCACCACAAAGCCCAGCCCGAAGGCCATTCCTACCAGTCCAAAGTTTTTAGTCCGTGTTTCGGGGGTGCTCATATCGGCAATGGCGGAGTTTGCCACCCCAATATTTCCTCCTGTAAAACCATCCAATAGGCGACTCACAAAGAGTAACCAGAGCTGATGGGTAAAAATGCCTACGGCAAATAAAGCGTAACCAATGGCGGTTCCCAGGAGGGAGCCCAAGAGGACTTTTTTACGCCCATGTTGATCGGAAAGCGTTCCTAAAATAGGGGCTCCAAAAAATTGAGCCAGAGGGTAGGCCGCGACGAGTATTCCAAAAGCAATATTTCGTGTGGACTCCGTCCACTCCGCAGGAATTACGGCGCTGCTCGGATCCAAAAATAAAGGAGCTAAAACAGGAATCATGATCCCGATTCCCAGCAAATCTAAAAAGATGATGAGGAATAGGATGAGAAGCTTATTTTTTTTCATACGTTGATGGGAAATTTTTCAAGGGCTGTTTTTAAAGGTGCTTCAGATCTATTAGGATCGGAAGCACCTTAGAGAATGGCAAGCGTGGTCTTTTACTTCAAGTCGCTCAGCAACTTCTTTAGTAGATATAGGAATTCAATACGTCTCCTAAAGAGTTGTGGGCATCAACCCATACGTCATCTGCGTCGTAGAGTTTGTCTTCGAGGGGCCAAGCATTGCCAAGGTTAGAAGCGAAATCGCCTTCGTAGTAGTTCAAAATTTCTTGATAAACGGCGAGATAATCATTGGCAGCGGATTGATATTGAGTCAAAGAAGCTTGTACGGCCGCTTGTTGCTCGGTGTTTCGGCTTTCTTTGGTCATCAAATCGGTTTCCACTTCTCCCACTAATAGACTGAGAGTGTCGTAATTTGTTTGCATTGCCGTCACATCAACCACAGTAGTCTCATTGATATCTACAGGAACGTTATCAATGTACGCTTGATACGCATTATCCCAGGCGACGGATATTTCTTCCGTATGGTCTACAACAGCATTGTTGTAGCTGATGGAATCCATAGCGCATCCTGTGAAGAGTAAGCTGGTCACTCCTAAACTAAGCAAGAGATTCTTAGACATAAATGGGGGTTAAAACGTAAAGACTTTACCTTTTTTAAATAAAACAGCAAGACCTTCTTAATCTCTCGTTAACTACTTTTAGCTCTAATATTTACTTGGGGTATACTGCGAGCACGTCTACTAAAGTGTTGTGAGCTTCTACCCACACATCATCTACTTCGTAAAGTTTTGTGTCGAGTATGGCAACATTATCGAGATTGGAACCAAAATCTCCTCCATAATAGTCTAAAATTTCTTGATAAACGATGAGATAGTCCTTCCCGGCAGCTGCTACGTTGATTAACGACGCTTGTACAGCGGCTTCTTGCTCCTTATCTCTGCTCTCTTTTATCAGGAGGTCGGTTTCGATCGCCATGACCAGTGGGCTTAGGGTGTCGTAAGCGGCTTGCATCCCCACTAAATCGATGGTGTCGCCGGGATTTACTTCTTGTGGTACTCCATAGAGGTAAGCAGAGTAGCTACTCTCCCAGGCGCGTAAAGTTTCGTCGCTGTGGTCTACGATAAAGTTGTTGTAGCTGATGGGGTCCATGGCACACCCTGTGAGCAGTAAGCTGGTGACTCCTAGACTAAGCAAGAGATTTTTAGACATAAATAAGGATTAAAACGTAAAGACTTTACCTTTTTTAAATAAAACAGCAAGACTTCTTTACTCTCTTCTTATGATTCTTCGGTGGATTTTTTTGATCCGCCTAAGGTTATGAGTTGCCCGCACGCTGCGGCGATGTCATCTCCCATGGTTTTTCGAATGGTGATTTCTACTCCCGCACGTTCCACTAGCTCTTTGAAACGATGAATTTGGTTGTTGGTGCTCCGTTCCACTCCCATATTAGTGAAATTATAGGGGATCAGATTGATTTTGATTTGCCCTAGATCTTTGGCGAATTGAGCCAGGGTTTGAGCGTGATGCTCGGTATCATTTATATTTTTTAGCATCACATACTCAAACGTGAGATGGTGCCGTCGATTGCCATGCACTTTTTGGTACTTCACGATCCATTCTTTTAACTTTGGAATAAAATCTTCAAAGGAGCTGGGGACGATTTCTTTTCGTGTTTCGGGCACGGCACTGTGTAAGGAAATGGCAATACGCGCCTCTGGCCACTTAGGGTCAGTGAGTATTTGTTCCAGTACAGGTAAAACTCCTACGGTGGAAACCGTGATATGGGTGGGACCTAAATCTGTATGATCCAGCCAACGGTGGATGCTTTCTTTTACGTTTTCGTAGTTTGCCAGAGGTTCACCCATGCCCATAAAAACTACGTTAGAAATGCGGGTGTCCATGGGAAAATCCTCTTTTTGATCCTTTTCTTGATCTCTCAGGAAATAAAACCAAAAGCGATATTGATCCATGATTTCAT
>CAZHKJ010000038.1:4668-9750 GCA_964533115.1 uncultured Candidatus Peribacteria bacterium
CATTTTCCCGGTTGCGCAAAAGCCACAACGCATGGCGCAACCCACTTGTGATGAAACACAAATGGTCCAATCTCCCCGTCTATTTTCCATGAGTACTGTTTCTACAAGATTTCCATCTTCCAGTTTGATCAGCACTTTGTAAGTGTCTTTTCGACTGGAACAGAGTACCGTTTCAGCTTCACCGCTCATCCATGGGATTTCTTTTTCTAAGCTTTCGCGCATGCTTTTTGGAAGTCCCGTTAAGTCTTGCCATCCTTTATTTTGTTTTTGAAAAAGCCCTTCTTCAATTTGCTTCCAACGGAAAGATTTTTCTTCCGGGAACAGTTCTTTAAAACGTTCGTGACGGGTTTGGATGAGCTTCATTCTCTCAGTTTAGCAAATAAAGATTCATCTGGCAAAGTTCCTGGCGCCTTTTTACTCCTGTTAAGAGATCATCGCCATGACCATGGGTTGCACTCCTAGTATGGCTTTCCATGCAAACCATATTCCGTAGCCGATGAGGATGTAGGAACCCATACGTACCAGCTTGACGAGCATCCATTTGTGGAAGATATGCCGTACCGCAAAAGTGGCAACGGTGATGAGCAGCATGGTGGTTATGCCTCCGATGTTGATGCTGAGAGCAAAATGGAGAGGGCTTACGGTGTTGGCATACTCTGAGTACATGCCTCCTACCACCACAAAAGAAAAGACGATAGCCATTGGGCTACACAGACACATCAAAAAGCCTTTTACAAAATCGGAGTCAAAAAAACGTAATTTGTGATGATGCCTATGGCCGGGGCTTGTTTTCCTTATTGGATTTTTTAAACTGTGGTAACCCATATGGATGAGTAAATAAGCGGCGCAGCTCCATAAAATGGTTTGCACCCACTCTTGATTCACCAGGCTGCTCACGCCATTTACCGCTAAAAGCAGATAAACCAGTTTCACCAAAGAGGCTCCAAGAATCACTTGAAGTTGCATGAGGACCCCTTTATGAGGATTCAGCCCTTCCTGGATCCCGTAAAGCGCAATTGGACCTATGGCGAAGCTTTGAAAGAAACCGAACGCGAAAGCTTCCCAGAAGAACATTTTACTTTTTATTTATGTTTAGACTTCCGTTCATTCTAGCAGATTTAACTCAGAGATTCAAACCCTTTGAGGTGTGGGCGCATTGTTTTTTTAGAAATGAGGGGTATGATGAATAAAACTTCTTATGAGTTTTTCTCAACATTCGCCTCTCGGCGATTCTCCCGAAGATCCTCTGCTTCCCATTTGGAATGAAATTTGGGCACGGCGTCCTATTCTTGGAGAAATCATGCAACGTTACGCTAAAACTTCTCTCTATGATTATACGAAAAGCTTTTTTGACGTGAATCCCAGCCCTCGCTTGGATGCTCGTAAGAGTGAGCTTGTTCAGATTGTAGAGCTGCTTTTAACACAGCGTTTGGGAGAGGAGGTGGCTTATAAAGTGGCGCGACAACTCGAAAAATTGCCTTTGGTTTCGACGGCGGACCATCATGGGCCTATTGTACATCCTTTTTGGGTGGCGTCTAACGTGGTCACAGGGCTGCGTTATTTGGAAATGGAGGATTCAGATATTCATTATTTACCTGTTTTCTCTTTTGCTGGAGTTTCTCTTAATAATCATACTTATCCTCGTGGACTCCTTTTTCATGGGGAAGAGCATTGCTCTAAAGATATGGTTAAGCTTTCTTTGTTCGGGGATAAGGAAAAAATGAGCACCGTTTACAGTACTCGTCCCTATACACAGGAAGATGTGAGCCGAGCTTTGGCACTGTTAGATAAGAAAACACGTAGTGGAGAGGTTAACCCGCAGATTGCTAAGGGTGTTCGTACCCTTATGGAGGAGCTGTTTTTGGATCCGGCGGTTTTGGCTATTTCCGATTATTCCGCTCAAATCACTTGGTTGAATTACACTTTGTGGCCCAAACTTTTCCATCCTGTCAGTCCTAAAACTCCTGATCTGATTTATTTAGAAATAGAAACAGTGGTCCGTGAATTGCTTTTGCAGAAACATTTAAATGATCCTGAATCCCTTCTTTATAAGGTGCTTTTTGATCCGACTTATTTGCCCTTGGTGCTTAAATATTTCAACAATATTCCAGGGGCATTTTCTTTAGAAAAAGGGTGGGGGACTTATCTATTTTGGGCGGTAGATGATCATAAACATCGCATACGATTGGCTTATAAAGAGGGGCGTATTGTTTCTGAATTTGGCAGCTATGATTTAGCTCTGGAACCTGGAGAAATCGGTAAAGCTCTTGAGGAGAAGAGGATTTTCCCTTCCATGATGCTTTGTTACCTCACGGTGGCTTTGTACTATGGAATGAAGTGCTTGGGAGGATTTTGTCAGGTGAGTGATCTTACTAAAACGAAGGAAGCATGGCAAGGTTTATTGCGAGAGCTCGGGGAGCTGGAAGAGGCAGAGGCCGTTGAATCCGTGCAAACTCGTGAATTGGGTGGAGATGGGATGGTTTTGGCTTATTTAGAAAATGAAGAGGGGCATCTCACTCCTGCAACAGGGATAGATCTTATTTTGCAGAATAAACCCACGAATTTTGAGCGTTATGTGACGCTCACGAAGGGGCTTAGCTTTGGAGAATTTATGAATCCTTTGGTGCTTGAGATTTATGGGGTCTTATTCCCTTCAGAGGAACGAAATCCGAAATTTATGGAATTCACTCCAGAGGCTGTGCTCGAAATGACAGGTATGTGCGAGAAGTTGTTGAAGTTGGAGTTAGATTAAGATGGCGAAGAAATGGTATTTTTTTGTAAATTTACAAGTTCTTCAAATATCGGTTCGATGAATGTGAAATCTTTTTCATCGTGAACGAACATTGAGTTAAGAGTACCCACATTAGCCTCTAAAAATATCAAACCAGTCTCCGTTTCCAAGAAATCTAGAGTAAAGTTATCAGGATAATTTTTGGGATTTATGAGGGCCGCAATGCTCTTAGCGAGATTGATATATCTATTTTCGACTTGTTCCAAATCAATATTTTGTACATGAAAAGATTTGCTCCAATTGTTTTTGTCTTTGGTCTTGATCACACGGCACAAGGTATTTCCAACAAAATGGAAGCGCCATTCAACGGATGGAAATAGTGTGGATGGAAGGTATTCTTGCAGCACAAAATCTTTCACGTTGAACCGCTCTTCTATTGAAAAATCCAATAGGCGGTGTTTTTTAAGTATGAGTACGTTTGCAGATGCATAGCTCCAGAAGCGAGGTTTTAAAACGATTTTTTCTGTTTGAATTTGTTCAAGTGCTTGTAGTAAATCTTTTTGTCCACGAATGGCAAACGTGTTTGGCGTTGGGATTTTCCCATTCATGATTTTTTTATAAGTTTCGTATTTGTCGCCTACTATTGTTAGTAGCGCTTTGCCGTCGACTTGTAATGGAGGATCCCAGTTATCATCATATAAGAAACGTTCTACTGAACCTTCAAATAATAAATTTATATTGCCTTCATTGCTTGTCAAAAATTCTTGAATGGTGAGCATTCTCACTTCAATCCCTTTTTTGCGTACCCACTTTTCTAGACCCTTTAATGTTTCGAATTCCATTAAAAATTCATTGTAGATTTTCAAAGGAGGAGGAACTAGCTTATATTCTTTCATGTGTTTTATTTGTCTTTTTTCCCCGATGAAATTTAAAACAATAGGATTCAAGAGATTTGGGTAGGTTTTAAAATTTTCGTAGTTCTTCCATCTTCGCTCGTTTTTTGGCGATGGTTTCGGGAGTGGCGATGTCTGATCGATGAGTAAAGGGGCCTTTAATGTTTTGGCACACGGCTTCGACTTTTGCTTCCGCTTCGCTTAAGGTGTCGCCCTTGGCAAGGAGTAGGCAGGCTCGGTGGCCGATTTTTTCTCCTTGAATCATTTTGTAGAAGCGAGGGGCATCCGTTTTTTCGACCCAAGCTGTATAGAGTTCCACACCGTCGGGTAACTCGGGAAGTTTGAGGATCGCGCCGTCGTGGGCGATCTCGGGGTAGCCTTGGGGTACAATGTATTTTCCGACGGCGGCTTTTTCTTCCAACTCCATCGTGACTTCATTGAGACGGCCTTCGATGAGAGCGAGAGAAAGATCATAAAAATTGGTTTTGAGCACGCTAAGGGCCACTTCGGTTTCTGGATCTCCGGTGCGTACATTATATTCAAGCAGGCGTAGGCTATTTTTGGTCAGCATGAATCCTCCAAATAAAATTCCCTTGAACGGGACTCCTGTCTCTTCTTTCATGGCTTTCATCACTTTGCGAGTAATGGAACTTGCTTCTGCCAGATCTTTGGGTTTTAAGAACGGAAGAGACCCTCCTCGGTCGATGTAGGCCCCCATTCCTCCTGTGTTCGGTCCTTTGTCTCCATTGAGTGCGCGTTTGAAATCCTGAACGGGAGGAAGATCTACCGCATGAGCTCCATCACAAAAACTCATCAGGCTGAATTCCTCACCGAGCAGTTTTTCTTCAATCACTACTTTCCCTGCCTCATCAATACATTCTTGGGCGAAGCTTATGCCCTCTTCTATAGTGCTAAAATGGTCGCCTGAGACCTTTACGCCCATTCCTGCCTTGAGACCATCTGCTTTCACTACAAAATCTCCTTTCAGTTCTTCGACAAAGTTTCGAATTCCTTCGCTGCTTTTGAAAATTTTAAAGCGAATTTGTCCTGGGATTTGGTGCTTTTCAAGAAGCTCGCGTGTGAAGGCTTTTGAAGATTCAAGAATCGTGGAGGCTTTACGCGGTCCTAGGCTTGGAATGCTTAAAGTGTCTTCAAAAAAATCGACCACACCTGCAGCAAGAGGGTCGGGAGGGCCGATGAAAACGAGATCGGGTTTTATTTTTTGTGCGAAGTTTTTTAGACTGGTAAAGTCCGCAAGACTTCCTAGATTATAAAGGCTTGAGATTTCATCTAAACCTGGATTTAAGCTTCCTCCTTGCGTAAAAATTTCGCAGCCGGCGCGATGGTAGGCTCGGGCACAGGCGAGGCTTGCCGCTGAATTTCCAATGATGAGAACTTTGGACATCCTGATTTGCGTAATGCCCTTACTTTAGCTTGCTCTTATGGATTGCTCAAGCA
>CAZHKJ010000039.1:0-9589 GCA_964533115.1 uncultured Candidatus Peribacteria bacterium
TCTTTAAAACTGGAGATTTTTTTCTCCGTGAGTAACAAAGGAACATCTTCATAAGCCGCTTCCATACGAGCCGTATCGGTCACCATATAAGCAGAAACGTAGCCATTGTCGAACTGCATTCCTTCCACCACTTTCATACTAATACCCATTCCATGCTTGGTTTCTTCTACCGTAATAGCTCCATCATGACCCACCTTTTCCATGAGTTCCGCAATCACTTCCCCCACCTCACGATCTTGAGCCGAAATAGTCGCCACCTGAGCGATTTCTTTCTTGTCCTTCACTTGTTTGGCCATCACATAAAGTTTCTCGATCACCTTAGCCAAGGCTTTATCCATTCCTCGCTTGAGCAAAACAGGATTCGCACCCGCTACAACATTACGGATTCCTTCTTCCACCAAAGCCGCCGCCAAAACCGTGGCTGTAGTGGTTCCGTCTCCCGCCACGTCATTCGTACGAGTAGCCACTTCTTTAACAAGCTGAGCCCCCACATTCTCTTCGGGATCTTTAAGATCAATTTCTTTAGCGATTGTGACTCCGTCGTTAGTGATCACTGGACCTCCAAATTTTTTCTCAAGAAGAACATTACGACCCTTAGGCCCCATGGTAATGCGGACAGCCGCGGCCAATTGGTTCACTCCAGAAAGGACTTTTTGGCGAGCTTTGTCATCAAAAATGATTTGTTTGGACATAATAAGTTTGAGTTAGTTGATTAAGAAAATATGAACAATAAAATTACTCAAGAATGGCAAGAACATCCTCTTCTTCCAAAAGCAGCCATTCCTGACCATCGAGCTCAAGTTCAGTAGGACCATACTTCTTAAAAATAACTGTTTGACCAACTTTGACCTGAGCAGGCTTATCTTCTTTACCGGCACCCACGGCAATCACTTCTCCACGTTGAGGTTTTTCTTTAGCGGAGTCGGTTAAAATAATACCTGAAAGAGTGGTGGAAGGTTCTTCCATACGCTTCACCACAAGGTATCCTGCAAGAGGGATGAGTTTAGACATAAGGTCTGGGGTTAAATTTTATTTCCGAAGGAGAACTTAAATTAGCACTCCAGTTTCGGCAGTGCTAATTCTAGCGTGAGTATAAAGAGAGTCAATAGCTACTGAGTCTTTGTTTAAATAAAACAGTCCTCCAATCTAGCCACGCTTCGCGCTCTTGCGCTTGCGCTTCTCATCCTTAGAAAGGAGTGGCGCTTTTTTCCGTTCCCGTTTTTTGTCTTCTCCTTTTGCCATAAAAATAAAAATGTTAAATGAATAAAGTTAACCTGCAAAAGCCTCCACACGAAGTTCGCGAATCACCTCTACCTTGATTTTACCAGGGTATTGGAGATCCTTTTCGATCTTGCGAGACATTTCATGAGAGAGCTTAATCGCTTGAAGATCGTCGACTTCCTCAGGCTTCACAAAAACACGAAGTTCGCGCCCAGCTTGTACGGCAAAGGCCTTTTCAACACCTTGAAAATCGGTCGCCAGCTTCTCAATCTCAGAAAGCCGTTTAACATAGTTCTCCATATTGTCCTTGTTCGCTCCAGGACGAGCCACCGAAATCAAATTCGCAACCTGAATGATTTTTGCTTCTACCGATTTTGCTTCCGCATCCCCTTCATTAGCCTCTACACAATGAAGAACTTCATCCGACATCCCAAATTTCTTTAGAATATCCCGCCCAATAAACGCATGCTTCCCCTGAACCTCATGGTCCACGGCCTTTCCAATGTCATGCAAGAGGCCGGCCTTTTTACAAATATCTACATTAGCACCCATGAGTCCAGCGATTTCCGCAGCAAGAAAAGCCACTTCCATAGAGTGTTTAAGCACATTCTGACCATAAGCAATACGGAACTTGAGACGGCCAAGAATCTTCAAAAGATTAGGCGGAAGCCCAGCCACTCCCACTTCAAAAGCCGCCTTTTCACCCAAGTCTTTAATGAGTAAGTTCACTTCCTCTTTGACCTTAGCGTACATTTCTTCAATACGAGCAGGATGAATACGTCCATCTTCCACCAAACGCTCCAAAGTGATTTTAGCCATATAACGGCGAATCGGATCAAAACCACTAATAATGATATTTCCAGGGGTATCATCCACAATCACGTCCACCCCTGTCACTGTTTCGAAGGCATTAATATTACGCCCTTCTCGTCCGATGATGCGCCCCTTGAGATCATCTGAAGGAAGCGGAACGGCGGTCGTCGTCGATTCAATCGTGGTTTCGGAAGCATAACGTTGAATGGCATCCGCCAAGATTTGTTTAGCCTTAGCGTCCACTTCTTCTTTCATTTCCATTTCCAATTTTTTAGCATGCAAAACAAGCTCATCCTTAAACTCATTTTCAATCTGAGAAAGAAGAATTTTTTTAGCTTCTTCATGAGAAAGCTGAGCGACTTCTTCCAATTTCTTTTCTTGATCATGAACCAGTATTTGAGCTTTTTCACGATCTTTTTTAAGATGCTCAGACTGTTCTTCGAGCCTCGCCTTCACCCTATCCAATTCTTCCACTTTAGAATCCATGGCCTCCTCTTTTTTAACGAGACGAAGCTCGGATTCCTCCAGTTTTTTTCGTTTAAAACGCTCTTCTTTTTGAGCTTCTTCGCGCTCTCTTAAAGCATCATTTTTCGCCTTCATGATCATCTCATTGGCTTTGGCATGTGCTTCTTGAAGAGCTTTTTCTTGCTGTTGGCGTTTTTTCTGATCTTCGCCTTTGATCTGCTGGTTACGAACATAAAATCCAATTCCCCCTCCAGCACCCAGCCCTAGGAGAAGCAATATTAAGAAAACAAAATTTTCCATAACAAACGTGGTTAATAAAACCGAAACACAAAAACGAACGCACTGCTTGTCGTCTTTTTAAACCTGAATCTGGAGAGAATGGAGAAATGTTTTCAAGAGATTTTCAACAATCGGATTCTAAAGTTTGCGCCGTCTTTGCATCTCAAGTATGAGATATAAAAGAACTAAATGGAGTGTAACAAACGCACCAAAAATGCACAAACTTTTTTCATAAAAAAGCTCTGCCTTACAAAACTTTGTCAGGAACAATTCAGAGGGAAATCAGGAAAAAATCAGGATTTCATCAAGATAATAAGAGCACAGTGCAGCCGTCACCTTTTAACCCCCTGCACTATGTTCAAACGTTTTATTTCCTTTTTCATCCTCTTAAGCCTATCGGCTTCGAGCACTTTTGCCAGTACAGCCCCCGCGGACGAAAGCTGCCCGGCCCCAAGCTCAAGCCCTTCAGAAATTTCAACACAAATAGAAATCTCTGCGCTCTACCCCAATCCAAATACGGGTGAAAAAGAATGGGTCGAAATCCGAAACACAAGCTCCAAAACCATTGATCTAAGCCACTACACCCTAGAAGACAGTACCACCAAACCCTGGGCCCTGAGTGGAAGCCTGGAAGGAGGCGAATCACTTCAAATCGACGGCTTCCCTTTTCAACTCAACAATTCAGACGAAACGGTTAGCCTAAAAACCAGTGCGGGCACCTTAGTGGATTCTTGGACCTACGCGAGCAGCGTTAAAGGGGAAATCCTAAGTCGTGATAATGATGAAGAAGCAGCGGAAGAAGAAGAACCTGTAGAAGAGACCGACGAAAGCAATTCCGAGTCCACCGAGACTCCAAGTCTATGGCCGATCTTTTCCGAAGCCCTACCCAATCCACAAGGCTCCGACAGCACAGATGAATGGATAGAACTCTATAATCCATACGGAGAAACCCTCACCCTTACCGGACTGCAACTCGACGACATGGAAGGAGGCAGTTCTCCTTATAAAATGGAAGGGACTCTGGCCCCCGAAACCTATTTACTCATCAGTGTAGTGGATAGTGGACTCACTCTGAATAACGACGCGGATCAAATTCGGCTGCTTGGCCTTCAAAAGGAAGTCCTTTGGGAAATATCTTATTCAAATCCCAAAGAAGGGGAATCCTACGCTCTTTTTGGCTCAAGCTATAGCTGGACCTCCACCCCTACCCCCAATGAAGAAAATCAAGCCAATCTTGAGGCAGAAAGCGCCTCCTCCGAAGAAGAAAGCCCAGAAAAAGAAGAAACAAATTATGAAAATGGCGATCTCTCTGAGGAAGTAAAATTGACGGAAGTCTTTCCCAACCCGGAAGGAACAGACAACGAAGAAGAATGGATCGAAATCACCAATGGAAGCAGCGTTGCGGTTAACCTAGGAAACTGGACCATAACCGATGCTTCAGGAAAAACTTACACTTTCCCGGACGACACCATTATTGAAGCGAATTCAACCCTAGTGCTCTATCGCCCAACTTCTCAAATTTCCCTGAACAACTCCAACGAAAGCCTGGCCCTGGCAGACTATACGGGCGAAGTACTCAGTGAAGTCTCCTATGAAAGTTCCGAAGAAGATCAATCCTATGCTCAAATTCAAGTGGAAGCAGTGGAATCGACTCAAGCGGCTTTAGTGGCGCTTGGGAATCCAGCTCGGACCCTTTGGGAATGGGTAACCCCTAGCCCAGGTGAAGAAAATCCCATCTGGAAACAAATCAAAGGAACCGTAACCGAATACGATGGATCCTTACTCACCTTATTTGATGGAATCAGCACCTGGACCTTCACGGCACCAGAGAGTGCAACCGCCTCACTTCTATACGGAGCTGGCAACCTGCTCCTCGTCCAGGCTTCCCTACAAGATGGACTCTACCAAGTGATGCAAGCTGAGCTTATAGAAAAAGCCGTATCCGAAAACAAAAAAAGCTTCCCATGGCTTTTCCTCTTCGGCACCCTTGGCCTAACGGGATGGGGCGCAAATGAGCTATGGAAAAAACATAAAAAAACTTTGAATTTTGGCCAAATGGCTTTAGACTAAAAGCGTTGACCCCTAGACCCATGATCTCGCTAAAAACATGCACCGGCTTCTTTCAAGGACCTTGGCAAAAGGAAATCCATTTCTACATAAGAAAGCTAAACGAAACGCGCGTTGATAGCAATGGGATGGATAGCACAAAAAGAGATAAAATGCGTGCGAAAGCTAAAGAAATGCAAGCAAACGGAGAATTGGGCTCCAATCTGACGAAACGTTTAGATTCCAGCGATCTTAAGCAACGTGACGAAAACATTGCCGCTCTCAAACATTTTCAAGGAAAAATGGGGATTGATGAATCAAAATACATCAAGCAGTTTGAAGAATGTCGAACCGGAAAAGAAATCCGTGAACTGGAAATGAAAATGCGGAGCGCCGCCACCCACTGGTATAGAAACCGCCTGGTAGAAAGTCGCGCCTACGAACCTATCGAGGGAGAAGATATGGGTACTCTCAATCGACAAATCAGCAGCTGCGTGGAATGGTTCCAAAGTGATCAACGAAGTTTAATGGACATGGCCGTCACTCACGAACGTTTCAAGCAAGACATAGAGCACCAAAGAGAATTCCGTGCAGAGCTTAGGCGTCAAACCCCCTTTATAAAAAAAGAATATCTACGTCGTGTTAAAGAAATTGAAGCCGAAGAAAGAAATCGGCCTCCTTTCTCACAAGCGCCAAAAAAAGACCGTGCACAACTGCTAAACGAAGTAAAAAATGAAATCAAAGAAGTACAGGAGGCTCCGTCCGCCGTCCAAGAGGCTTTCTCTAAACTTCAAAAAAAAGGCGGCGATTCAAAAAGCACCCTCGAATTAGCAAACGACGTTAAAGCTGAATACAAGAAAAAATGTGACGAATACCGTTCCAGAATTCTAGAAAATCACGCTTATTTCGGAGGTGAGATAATGAACACCAAGTATGGGAAAATGTCTGAATCGGCATGGGAGTTCATTGAATGGTTTGAGGAGCTGGAAACGTTTACGGCCATGGACAATGCCAGTAAAAAACTAAGCGCTCTCATCAAAGAACGTCAACAACTCTTCAAAAAACGTGATGCAATCTTAAAGCATGCTAACCCGGAAGAACGTGAAAAGCTTTATCAGAAAACGCAAAAAATGCGCCGCCATGAGCTTAAAGCCTTCCTGCCGGAAATGGAAATTCATGTGCGAAAAAATAGCGTGCATGTACTGGAATACATTGGGCTACTTCACACCGCACGACAAGGCAATGTTAGCGTCTTCTCAACAGAGGAAATCATCAAGATGAGCATTCAGTTCCAGTTCAAAGATCTTGCAAGTCAAAAAGCGTATCTCATTGTTTTAGAAGATAAAATCATTGAACGTCGGCAAGTCATAAGCGACTATTTTAAGCTTCCCATCCATGCCCGACATGATCAAGAATTCTTGAAAGCCAATGCCTACGAACGAGAAAAAATGCTCAGCGATGCTATCGCCCAACTGAATCGTGAAAAAGAGAATCCACTCGATATGTCTGGCCTTTCAGGCAAGAATAGTAAAGAAATCGCCAGCGAAATCGTCAATCGTATCAATAGCGGAGCGGGCAAAAATACAGTAAAAGAAACCATTAATAAAATGGACACGAAGGTTTTAGAAAACCAACTGGCCATGCGCAATAAAATGTTCGGAGTGGCTAAAGATATGGAAGAAAACGATTTAACGTTTAAAGGAGCTTATCTTTCAGATTTAGCAACCTGGATGAGAACATCAAGAAATTTATGGGAAGATGAAAAAAACGTAGGAAGTGAAAGAGATCAATGGAAATACGACACATTACAAACAGCACGTGAGATGTATGACTATGGCATCGTATTCACTTCGGGAGGTCAAATAAAAGATTTGAAAAAAGTCAGCATGGATGAATTCAGCACAGGACAAGGCGCGAACGAACTCATGGAAGCCCAATATTCTCAACATACAATCCTTATGGGAGATGATGGAAAAGATGTATTGGATCCAATGGAAGCCACCAAACAAGAATTCCTGCAAGGTGCCATGCAGCTCATAGAAATGCTCCTGCTAAAGTTGAGCTATGGAAAAATGAATTTAAGCAGCTCTGTCATTCAAATGATCCGGAATTCAGAGGACATACAAAGAACCCTTGCTCAGCAACTCATCGGCGAAGAATTTGGTGATCTCCTCGACCCACAAGCCGCCAACAATACCGACCACTTTATAAACGAAGCCTTACAAGCCGCCTAAAATGCATATCATTAAAATTTGCCAAGGAGGAAGCTGTAGAAGAAATTTCGCTGAAGAAAGCCTAAAAATGGCCGAAAAAACTTTGGGCATTCGTGCAGGTGAAAGCACTCCAGACGGAAAATTCAAACTTGAAACCTGTGGTTGCCTTTCAAATTGCGAAAAAGGCCCCAACGTGTTCATCGGCGCAAGCGGAACTCCCTTGTCAGACCTTCTCAACTCAGGCAATGTAGAGAACCACATGACTCCAAAAAATCTCGAAGAAAAACTTCAGCAGCTGAGTTCAGAATCTCAATAAAACAGAAGCTCTTTAACTCTATTTTGCCCCCTATGCTTCACGATTTCATCATCATCGGAGGAGGATGCGCAGGTCTTTCAGCCTCCATCTACGCTCGTCGCTACAACATGGACGTACTCATCCTAACAGAAGGATTAGGAGGCACGATCACCACAACGCACCTCGTAGAAAATTACCCCGGCTTCACCGCCGTGAGTGGACAAGAACTCGCAGACGCTATGATTGCGCATGCTCAAGCCAACGACGTCCCCATGAAACTCGGCAGTCGCGTAAAGCGCGTATGGAAAGAAGGCGAGATCTTCAAAATAGAATTTGGAAAAGAAATCTATGAAGCACGGAGTGTACTGCTTTCCACCGGGACCACTTATCGGAAAATGGACGTCAAAGGGGAATCCGAATTTGCTTCCAAAGGAGTGTCCTACTGCGCCACCTGTGATGCGCCTTTCTATAAAGGGAAAAATGTCATTATTGTGGGAGGTGGAGACAGTGCCGTTAAAGAATCCTTGATCCTCGCCGAACATGCCAGTCAGGTCACTTTAGTCTACCGTGGCGAAATCATTACAAAAGCGGAGCCCATCAATTTAAAACGAATGGAAGGGACAGCAAATATCAAGACGCGCCTGAAAACAAACATTGTAGAAATTATGGGAGACAACCGTGTGCGTAAGGTAAAATTTGACGATGAAACTGAAATGGATACAGACGGTGTTTTCGTAGAAATCGGCCGAATTCCACTCACGACCATGGTGGATGAGCTGGGCGTAGAAAAAAACCAAAAAGGAGAAATTAAGATTTCAAATATGAGTGAAAGTTCAATTCCCGGATTTTATGCCGCCGGCGATGTCACCGATACAGAATGGAAACAAGCCATCGTCAGTGCGAGTGAAGGTTGCAAGGCCGCCTTCCGTGCTTTTGAATTTGTTTCCGCCCAAAAAGCCAATTAATCTTTTAACCCTACCCTCTTATGTCCTGTCATTCCGAAACTAAACCCTGCCTTAAAGTAGGTAAGCCCGCTCCTGATTTCACCGGTGAAGCTTTATTCGGGAACACCACAAAAACGGTTTCCCTCAAAGACTACCGTGGAAAATGGCTCGTGCTCTTTTTCTATCCTTTGGATTTCACTTTTGTGTGTCCTACCGAAATCACGGCCTTCAATGATGCCTACGACAAGTTCGCAGCAATGAATGCAGAAGTTCTTTCTTGTTCAGTCGATAGCATCCATGCTCATATGGCTTGGCAAAAAGATCTTGGCGTAATGAAATTCGGTATGCTATCGGATCTCAATCATAAAATAAGTGAAAGCTACGATGTTTTGATTGAAGAAAAAGGAATCGCTTTACGAGGTGCCTTCGTGATTGATCCAGAAGGAATTCTAAAAATGGCCGTGGTCCATGATCTTTCCATTGGACGCAATGTAGATGAAATCGTACGAGTGGTTGAAGCCTGCCAAACAGGTGAACTCTGCCCCATCAATTGGAAACCAGGAGAAACAACACTAGGAAAAGCATAAAGAAAAACTGAAGTTTTACCCATTTTAAATCCATTTCCATGAAGACCTTTACACTCCTCCTCAGCTTAAGCTTATTGGCTACCGCTTGTTCTAACACAGAATCTCAAGGAGATAATGCCCCCACCCCGAACCCGGAAGAAATTCCTTCGACAGGAGTGGAGTTAGACGTAGATACTCGAGAATGGGCAACTTTGACAGGAGAATTTTTTACAGTAAAAGCTCCTTCTGGATGGATTCTCACTCCTGATGGAACAGCAGAGGTTTACGCAGTAGAAATTTCTGGAGATGGACTGACTTTAACGTTCAATTATGGAAGCGGTATTGAAAATCTCTTTGAAGATCGTAGCGCCGAATTCATAGCCAGTGAAGAAAGCATTAACGAGAAAATGGGCACGGTTTACTTTCCAAAAGCAAGTCCTGAGGGAGAAATGGGACTCTACATAGAAGTTTCAGCCGAAGAAGCTCTCTTTGTAACAACAGAAGCCAAGAGTATCAATGAACGCGTTTTACTGCTCGAAATCCTACGCAGCGTATCTTTTGAAGGATCTTTTGAGTAAAAAGTAAAACGCACCACAAGCTCAGCCCAAGGCAAGCGAAAAACAGCGGATGCTCTCCACAAAACAGCCAGAAGAAACTAGTATAAAAAACTAGCTCTTTTGGCTTTATGGAAACCTATTTAAACGATTCATCAGACGGTCCGCTTTCTCAATTTGAAGAAGCTAAAAA
>CAZHKJ010000040.1:0-754 GCA_964533115.1 uncultured Candidatus Peribacteria bacterium
AGGGCCAAGAAGAATATCATCAGAGCCCTCAAGTAAACCTTTGTCTCCATAACCTTCTCCCATAAAAGCCCCTTGTTCACCTTCCCATCCATTCCACATGGTATTCGCGCCTAAGCTTTCATCACCACTCTGATAGTCATCGAAAATACGGAACTCGGCCTGGGTATCGAAAAAGAAATCATTCGTTAAATTAATGGATTGTCCCGCTTTAAGCGTTCTAGGAGTTCCAAGCGGATCAAAAACAGATTCGACTCCAACGAAATCGAGTGGCAATGTAATGACTTGAAGGTCAGCATTTCTTAAACGGTTGTAATAATGTTTGATGGGATTTTGAATAACCTCTCCTGCCAAAATATCCTGCGGATATTGGTAAAGAATAGCAAGGCGCAAAGCTTCCAAAACGTGAGAAGAAGCAACGTAGACTTCTTCATCGGTGTCCAGCATATTCAAACCTTGATTCTTAAGCATCTTTGCCCAATCCAATCGGGGAGTATTTTCTGCAATATGTTGATCCAAATCTTCCTGATCTTCAGGGTCAAAGTTAGCTTGCATCACCCCAAGAGCGGTGTTCAAAATATCCACAGAAAGAGCTTGCCGAGTCATGAAGTTCAAAGAGGCTTTAGTGCTTTCATACCAAGGCATCAAATCTGCTGATAAGTTTTCGGCTTCAATTTTTGAAAGCGTATCAAAAACAAGAGGGAGTTGAGGCGCACTTGAATCCTGAGGATTCCCTTGGAACAAAAGCATTTGAAGC
>CAZHKJ010000040.1:764-9574 GCA_964533115.1 uncultured Candidatus Peribacteria bacterium
GTGGATGAATTCGCATTTGAATCTTCTGCCCTTTCCTTCATTTGACTCAAAACGAGAGAGTAAGATTGATGACCTGTATGATCAGCAATCTCCTTCAAAAGCTGCAAAGCCTGTGAAGGATTATTCACAGCAGCTCGGTTCAAAACCTGCTCTAAAACGACGGTTTGTTGTTGAGACTCAAGACGGCCTAAAGACACAAAAAATGCCTCTACACCCGCCGTTTCGTAATCTTTAAGTAATTGATCGGAAACAAGAGCAAGAGCCACTCCTTCATAAGATTCATTTGAGCTGGGAATAAGATGCCCATTGTTATCCGTGACCACAGCGTAAGCTTCACGCTCAAACAGAGGAATCGATCCACCAACAGCTCCTCTAGGGCCACCGTCCGTTTCAGCGGGTGGCGTGGAAAGCCCAGAATCACTAGCCTGCTCCGTACGAGCTGGTGCCTCCATTAGCCCTACATCCGCTCCAATGGGCGGAGTAGGAGCTTCAGAAGCAGCGGACTGCGCATCTGCCTGCTTTAAATCAATAATCACTAAATTTCCTTCACATCCATTCGCCATTTGCGCGTAAATACGATCCCCGACAAAAGCCACATTTTTGAGAAACAAACTCTCACGCATATTCTCAGGAATACTCAAAAGATCACCACCTACAGTAACTCGAAAATGATCCACAACGTAGTTACGATCAGAGTAATTATTAGAAAGAAAATCCTTAAGTCCACCAAACGCATTCAGAGCACTATTAAGGTTCAATGTCTTCGGCTCCTTAGAGTTAGTTCCGCTTGCCTTATAAGGGGACGCTTCCATCTGCTTAGCAATATCCGCACGAACAGACTTATCTTTAATAGCCGGATCCAAATGCATCGAAACCATCAAGGCCTCGGAAGCAGAATCTTCACCGTGGTTAACGATTTGAGAAGCCATCATACTTTCCAACACCATAGATTTTAGTCTGACAGAATCCTGCTCAAGGTGCTTCACCAAGGTAGCCGTCATTTCCGTACGCCAAATTTGTCTTGCATAGGTAAGGGCACGGCCCCTTCCTTTATTCACTTTATCTTCAATCAAAACATCGGCAAGATCCTGACGTTGCTTTTCATCAGGAACAAGCTTTGGTTCTACCCAGGCAAGCCACGGATTCGAAAGTTTTGCGAAATCCTCGTTAGTCAATAAGGCCAGCTGCGCAGGATCATCCAAACGACGCTTAGCATCTGTAAGCGCTTTATCAACCACAGCAAAGGCACGTTCCATCTCCTTCTTTTCAATAAGACCGCGCTCAGCACGCTTTTCATAGCGATCAAGCATCAGCTTAACTTCCTCGCCACTGTTTTGTCTGAGAGATTCAATAGCCGCCATACGTATTTTTTAAATCTAGCCATAATATCACAAATTTAAACTATTCACAAGCCCGAGGCCTGATCTATAATCAAGCCATGAATAAAAAAGACATCCGCTGGAAACAACGCTTCGAAAACTACAAAAAAGCCTTAGCACTTTTAGAAGACGGCATGAAGGTCAAAGACCCAAGTCTTTTAGAACGTGCGGGCCTCATTCAAGTTTTTGAAATGAGCTTTGAGCTGGCATGGAAAACTCTAAAAGACTATTTGGAGGACAAAGGCCATCTCCTCACTGCTCCTCGTGACGTCCTCAAACAGGCTTTTCAAAATGGAGTCATCGAAAAAGGTGAAACTTGGCTGAAAGCTTTAAGCGATCGTAATCTGACCACTCACCTCTACAATGAAGCAAAAGCAAGTGAACTGCTAAGCGCGATCCGAAAAGATCACCTCCCTTTACTCATCGCTCTCAAAAACCACCTGGAAAATGAGTTCTAAACCTATCGCCGTACCACCCGGTTTAAGTTCTAAAGAGTTAGATGAACTAAAAAACTGCTTTCAAAAACACCAAGATCTCAACGAGGTCATCCTTTTTGGCTCACGCGCCATGGGGAACCATAAAAGCGGATCCGACATCGATTTGTTATTAAAAGGATCTCTCTCGCCAGATACGCTTTTTCACATTCGTGAAGAACTGGCAGAAGAAAGCTTCATGCCCTACTTCTTTGATTTTCTAACAGAAAAAGATCTCGAAAATCTTGCTCTCAAAAAACACATCGAAGAAGAAGGCCTCTGCATCTACAGGCGTGATGAACAAAAAGCCCTCCTGACGGAAGACTCTTTGTGATTTCCCCTTAACCCTTATTGGGTTTCGTTTTTAATATCCAAACTCAGAATCGTTCTGAGCCACCACAGTCACCGGCAATACATAGCTGATTTCAGCACTGCTCGGCTTCATCATATACGTTGTTTGAGATTCAATCGTTTCCATAGAGCGTGCGCGGAGGGAGAGCATGTCGGTGATTTCTCCATCCTCCACCAGTTGTTGACGTTCATTTTCAAGTTCACTGAGTCGGTATCCATTCATGGCTTTTCCATTCAATGAAGTGAGAGAAAAGAGGCCCATTCCAACCGCGGAGATCACCATGAGAGAGCCAATAGAGGCAAAACTCAAACGCTGATGGCGGTGAAACAAAGCATCCAGTTTAACAATGAAAGCGGGAAGAGACATAAGAAGGCGTGGTGAGACGGATTACTCCATCATGGAATCGGGTAATTTTTCAACCGCCCTAAGTACGGCGCTACGAGCGCGCGAATTACGGGCAATTTCCTCTGGCGAGGGAGTGATCGGCTTTTTAGTAAGGAGGGAAAGGCTCTTTAATCTAAGGACTCTGCGACCAAATAAATCAGTCGGATCGCGGAGGTCTGTGGCGAGTTGCTTGAAGGTCTGTTTAACAAAACGGTCTTCAAGAGAGTGGTAACTCAGCACAACCACGCGTCCGTGAGGAGCTAAAAGCTCAATCGCTTGATTGAGACCAAGCTCCAGGGCCATAAGTTCCTCGTTCACTTCAATACGAAGCGCCTGAAAGATTTGGGTAGCGCGATGTCGTCCGGGCTTTCCCCGCCCAAGCACACGAGAAACGTAATCTGCAAACTGATCCGTAGAAACAAAAGGATCACGTTTACGATCTTGAACGATAGCCTTAGCGAGTTTTCGAGAAGCGTGTTCTTCACCATAGTGGTAAAAAACATCGGCAAGCGCTCTTTCGGTATAGCCGTTTAAAATATCCGCCGCTGTTTTGGTTTGGCGAGGATCAAAACGCATATCGAGAGGTCCTTCTTTAAGAAAGGAAAAACCGCGCGTTGGGTCATCAACGTGTGGGGACGAGAGTCCTAGATCAAAGAGAATAGTGTCCGCTCGGGACACCCCTTCCCTCCTTAGCCGATCTTTCAAAGAGCTGAATGAGTCGTGAAAAATAGTAAATTTTCCTCCGAACTCCTTTGCCACTTGCTCCAGGCGAGCTTTCGCCACCTTGAGATTTCGTTCATCTTTCTCGAATGCATAGAGGTGACCCGTAGGCGCAATCGCCTTCAGGATTTCACTGGAATGCCCTCCGAGACCCAAGGTACAGTCCACAACCACTTTTCCCGGCTCCAAGTTCATAAATTCGAGACATTCTTTGAGCAGAACGGGCTCGTGAGTGAACGGAACCTCTGGATAAATTTGTTGCACAACCTTGTATAAGTTTTTTGAACGAGCGTGGAAAGTAAGACCACCCTAAACTCAGCTAGAAAAGCCGTCAAGACTTTGGTCAAAAATCACCCAAAAGATGCGCACAATTTTTATACACTAAAACTCACTCCCGTCACGCTATAGATCTGTTAAAGCACCCAAAGAAGGCCCATTAAAAAAATCTTGCTAAAAAGCAATTTCAATTGTGCAATTATTTTGAACAGCAAAGCCCATTTGTGGGCAGAAAAAAGCGGAGACACCACTTCTAGTGGTGGGTTTACACTCACCCTTCGACCCACTTTTTCAGACCTTCCCTAAGAAAAAGCCCCATGCTAAAATCCTGAGCAATGATCGACTTTCTTAAAAACTCAATGGACTTCATCACGGTGTTTTTGCTGTCCATGCTTCCCATCACAGAGTTGCAAGGCGGCATCACTTATGGACTCACCGTACTCAAAATGCCTGCTGTAATGGCTTTTTTGGCAGGAACCGCGGGCTGCAGCACCAGTGCGATGATTTTATTAATCGCTCTAAAACCCTGCACCCAGTGGCTGATGAAACATTCTAAACTAGCAGACCGCTTTTTTAATTGGCTCTTCGAACGAACTCGAACCAAATATTCCGAAAGCATGAGCCGCTTAGGGCATTTTGCTTTATTCACCTATATCGTGCTCCCCACTCCAGGGAGCGGAGCCTGGACGGGAGCCCTCATTGCCCACTTGTTTGGAGTCCCTTTTAAAAAAGCGGCGCCTATTTTGATTCTAGGCTTAATAGGAACGGGGCTCATCGTGACTTTTGGAGTGGAAAGTTTCTTGCGTTTGTTCCAGATCTAAATATAATAAAAGCACGCTAAAACTCTCCATATCGTGTCCGTTCTCCACTCCGCCATCCCTAGTCTTTTTGTACTTTGGAGCACCCTATTCAGCTCTCTTTTAATGAGCCCTACGGAGGCTCCTCTACAAGCATCCTACGAAGAGCTGACTAAAGAAGAACAGCTCCAATGGCAAGCAACCGTAGAAGCTCTGCTCAGCACAGGAATTGAATTTTCCTATGGAGAAGAAAAGGGGGCCATTCCCGCTCAAAACAAAGATCTCTTTTTCACCAAATCAAGCGAAGAAGAGCTGTGGCAATTACGGCTGGGCTCCGACTTCACCAATTATGTAATAGAAACCATTCAAACACAGATCGAAAAAGAAAGCTCGGATCTTACCCTGCTCGAAGCAGATGCGAATCAAATTTCAAAAGTAAGAATGGAAGGACAAGTGGAAGACGGCGTCAGTATTCAAGAAAGCCTACTCCGAGCAGAACTATTTAAGAGCATCGCTAGCGGTGAGGTCCAGATCGAAGTCCCCGCAAGAATCGTTAAAGGAGAAGTCATCAACTCCACAGGAATAGACTTGGGGCCTTTGGAAGAGATCGCGGAAGGAAAATCCACTTTTTGGGGATCCTCTCCTGAACGTGAGTTCAACATTAAAAAAGCCATCAACGAAAAATTCAATGGCATCCTCATCCCTCCAGGAGCTGAATTCTCTTATGTAGAATGGTTGGGGCCCATTGAGTATGCCGGATGGAAGCAGGCCTACACGATCTTCCAAGGCACAAAACTCGAAAAAGCACCGGCAGGGGGCGTATGCCAAATCTCAACCACCATTTACCGTGCGGCTCTAGACGCCGGATTAGAATTGACCGAGCAGCGCGCCCACAGTCTTTATGTCATCTATTACAACGACTATGGAGATGGATTAGACGCCACCATCTTCCCTGGAGAACAAGATTTGAAATTCGTGAACAATAGCCCCAATTATCTGCTGATGACAGCCACCGAAGAAGGCTACTATGAAGCCGTCGTTCGCCTTTACGGAGAGAACACAGGCAAAGAAACCACCTTGATTGGACCTTACACGGCCAGCAACCAAACCGAAGAAACTCTCACAGAACTAGGGCAAATGGGAATCGGTGAAATGGCTTGGAAATACATCATCACTTTTGCAGATGGGACTAGCGAAGAAAAATGGATCCACAACAGTTATTTTAGCCAGGTGACTCAACATAAAAATCCTCCTCGTGAGCTGGACACCAATGCTCCCCCTGAAAACAAGCCCCATTAAAAGTTGGCAATTGATCTGAAGAACTCAACTTGAAGAGAACTAAAAAGACGTTATACTACGCCCGACGAATTTCTTGCACCAAAGTGCATACTCATAACCTTCCCTGCTATGCGTGTTGCTATCAATGGCTTTGGCCGAATCGGAAGAATGATCTTTCGAGCGAATTTAATGGATCCTAAAATCGACATTGTAGCCGTAAATGATTTAGGAGATCCTACTCAAACCGCCCACCTGCTCAAATACGATTCCAATTATGGAGTTTTACCTATGGATGTTCAGGGTGAACTCGGAAAATTGACCATCACCCACCCCGATGGCAGTAAAAAAGAAATCGCTTTAGTCCAAAATCGAGATCCTCTTCTCTTGCCTTGGAAAGATTTAGACATTGATTTGGTGATTGAATGTACAGGAGCTTTCACGAGCAAAGAAGGGGCGAGTAAACATTTGCAAGCAGGCGCTAAACGCGTGATGATTTCAGCTCCAGCCAAAGATGAAATCGACCACACCTTGGTGATGGGTGTGAACCACAACGACTACGACCCTGCTAAGGATTTCATCATCTCAAATGCCAGCTGCACCACCAATTGTTTGGCTCCCGTGGCCAAAGTGCTCAGCCAAAACTTTGGGGTAAAACGTGGCCTCATGACCACCATTCACTCCTACACCAACGATCAAAATTTAATGGATAACGACCACAAAGATCTGCGCCGAGCTCGAGCGGCGGGCCTCAATATGATCCCTACTTCTACGGGAGCGGCAAAGGCCATCGGCTTGGTTTTACCGGAACTCACCGGAAAATTTCATGGCATCGCCATTCGAGTCCCCACCCCAGTGGTGTCTCTTGTGGATTTAACCGTGGAACTCGACCGTGAAGTCACTGCGGAAGAAATCAACCAAAGGATGAAAAAAGCGGCAGAACTTTCAATTGAAGAAGGCGGCCTCAAAGGCATTTTGCGCTACACCGAAGAAGCTTTGGTTTCCACCGATTTTAAAATGGACCCTCACTCCGGAATTTTCGACGGCCTCAGCACTCAAGTGCTCGGCAAAAGCGGGAATCTGATAAAAATGCTCGCTTGGTACGACAACGAATGGGCTTATTCCCTACGCTGTTTGGACCTAGCCGCCCACATGGAAAATAGGGCCTAAAGCTGAATTTTCCACGCCTTGGCGCTTTCGTTTAGCGGCATGCACCAACTCTGCAATGGTTGACCCTACACCATCCCGCATGGCTCCCCAAGAAACCACCTGAGGTTTTTGAATCAAGCGATACCTTTCAGGAAGCGCACAAAAAGGACCTTGATTTTTTTGTGAGATTGTTTCCAAGGGGCAGGTTCGTGATCACCCCATCAGCACCGAAATCTTCCGGATGACACATAAGCCTCTGCTTAGCAGAACGCCCTCGGGATTAGTCAATAGAGTAGGTTGACGAAAAATAGAAAAAGATGTAAAGTGACAATATAAAGCCCTTAACCAACCCAAAAATGCACCCATCAGAATCCGCATACGAAGAACCACAGCTAGAATTTAAGAAATGCGAGTCATTAGCAGAGCTACAAACAGCTATAATAAGAGCAACAGAAGAAACGCCTGTGGCAATAAAACTACAATACAAAAACCCGCATGGCTTGCATCCCGATACAATGAAAGTGGCTATGTATCAGTGCGGACTTTCATATTCAGAGATAATGCCTACAACAGATGCCTTCATCATTAAAATAACAGGAGTAAGCCAAAGAATGCTATGGGAGTTGAACAAAGGAAGAATTTTGGGTACATTTGTTGACAAATCTACTGGCAGAAGCCTATGGGTAGCAAGCGAACCCATCTGGAACTGACGTATGCTTCTTGCCCCCCAGACTAAAAATCGCTATAAAGTAGCCATGTCTGAAGATCGAAAAAATCAAATTTTGGGGGCCATCGTAGAGCACTTCATCAAAACGGCTGAACCCGTTGGCTCAAAAACCATCATTTTGACCTATCAATTCAAGGTGAGTCCGGCCACCGTAAGAAATGACATGGCGGATTTGGAAGAAGCGGGCCTCATCACCCAGCCTCACACCTCTGCGGGACGAATCCCCACCGACAAAGGCTATCGCTATTATGTGAACGAACTGGCCGATTTTGATTTAGCTCAGAGTTTAGCCGAAAAAACCCTGCACACCCTCCTCAATCAACGGCGTGCGGAAAGTGCAAAACAACGCGTACATGAAGCGGTAGCCCTCCTCTCTCAAGCCAGTCCAAACATGGGTTTTGCCACTATTCCAGACAACAACCGAACCTTCTTCATGGGCTTTTCAAAAATGCTCCGCCAGCCTGAATTCATGGAAGCTCCCTTAAAAGCCAGCCAAGTGATGGAAATGAATGAAGATCAAAATAGCTTTTTGAAAGCCATTCAAAGCATGGATTTAGATCGTGAACCACGCATTTTAATAGGAGAAGAAAATATTTTACAAGGAATCGAAAGTTGCTCTCTCATCCTCATCCCTTATAATTACGACGGCTACCAAGGCATTATGGGCTTACTGGGCCCCAAGCGAATGCCCTACGCTTACAACAGCTCCGTCCTCAGCCAAGTGAGAGATCTCCTCGAAAATAACCAACTTTAAAATGACTGACGAAACTCAAAACCCTCCAAGCGATCAAAATCCTCAAGATCCAGCGGTAGCGCAACTCCAAGCGGATCTAGCGGCAATGACCGAAATGGCAAAACGCAGCTTAGCGGATCTTCAAAACTTCAAACGTCGTACCGAAGAAGAACGGGCCGAACTGCAAGTCTACGCGAATATGAAACTCTTGCAGGCTCTTTTTCCCGCCCTGGACAATTTTGCCCGAGCCTTTGCCAGCGTACCCGAAGAACTCAAATCCAATGAGTGGGTAAAAGGAATTCAAGCCATTGAATCCAATCTTCTCAATGCGCTCACAAATCTAGGTCTAGAGCCGATTGATCAAACAGGAGTGCCTTTTGACGCAAATAAACACGAAGTCCTCTTGCAAGGAGCAGGCCCTACCAATCAAGTGACTCAAATTTTTGAAAAAGGTTACTCTTTCAATGGAAAAACCATCCGTCCCGCTAAGGTGGAGGTAGGGAAAGATCAAGAAACAAATCAAAATTAAGCTTGACCCCTAGCCA
>CAZHKJ010000041.1:0-9491 GCA_964533115.1 uncultured Candidatus Peribacteria bacterium
GCCGCTATTGCTTCTCGCTTAGGCCTTTACTCTATAAAGAGTGAACTCGAAGACTTGTCTTTTCGTTACCTTTATCCCGCTGCTTTTGCAGACTTGTCTGAACAGTTGGTGGGGCTGAAAACTCAGGCTCAAGAGGGGATGGACTATGCGACTTCTACTTTGGAAAGATACTTAACGAAAGAGGGTATTTTGCTTGAAAAAGTTCAGGGGCGCTTTAAGCATTTGTGGAGTATCTTCCAAAAACTCGAATCGAAAGAGAAAGCTCATTTGGATTCTTTATACGATTTGTTTGCCGTTCGTGTTGTGCTACCCGATCACTGGGAGGAGGGAGAAGAAAACCTGGCGCATTTATATGAGACCTTGAGTTTAGTGCATCAGGCTTATCTCCCTTTGCCTGGACGTTTTAAAGACTATGTGGCTGTGCCCAAACCGAATGGCTACCGTAGTCTACACACTACTGTTTTAGGCTTGGGGGGAGACTTGTACGATCAAGCCACAGAAGTCCAGATTCGTAGCCTCCAAATGCATCGTGAAGCCGAATTGGGGGTGGCGTCGCATTGGTCTTATAAGTTGGGGGCTTCTCAAAAGATGCCCCTCAGTATTAAAGAGCAAAACAGAGTGCGTGAAGTGATAAAAAAAATACAAAGCATGGTGAAGATTCAGCCTGATCTTTTTGCTTCTTGTGAGATGTGGATGGAAGATTATCAGCACATGTTGCCCCCCGACCGAATCAAGGTTGAGGAGCTTCTTTTAGAACATGGATTGAGCCTTGAAGATTTATCTTTGATTCGTAAGAGCCGTGCTTTTGGTCCCTTCCATTTACGACCTCAATTGGAGGAGCAAGTCGCTTGGATTCGTGGCTTTGCAGAGAATACTGAAAACCGTGTGGAACTCGATTTGTATCCCGACCGTATTTTTGTGCTTACCCCTCGGCGTGAGGTTTTGGAACTTCCTCGAGGGTCTACTCCCATTGATTTTGCGTACATGGTGCACTCTGAAGTGGGAGATAAGATGGTGAGCGCTAAGGTCAATGGAAAAATCGTCCCCTTGGATTATGAATTGCAGACCGGAGAAACGGTTGAAGTGGTAACACGCTCTAATGCAAGGCCCAGCCGATATTGGTATTCGATTGCGCAGACTTCCAATGCGAGGAATAAAATCCGGAATTGGTTTAATCGCCAAGATCGTGAAATCAATATCGCTACAGGAAGGTTAGCCGTGAATAAAGCTCTGTTGGCTCTGGGGAAGCCTGCCTTGGATGAAAAACTGACTGCGCTTAAAGACTATGCGGGCAAAGCCCGTTCGCTTTCGGAGCGGGAACAACTTATTGAAAATGTGGGGCTGGGAACGGTGACGCCCTTTCAAATCGTCAGAACTTTGTATCCTGAAGAATCCGAGGAAGATCTTAAAGAGGAGACGGTGCTTCCCCTAGAATCTGGTTTTAGTGAAAAAGTGGTGATTACAGGGGAGGAAAACTTACCGCTCGTTTTGGCAGCGTGCTGTAGGCCCAAATCACCTCAGCCTATTGTTGGCTATGTGGCACGAGGGCATTCTATTCGGGTGCATCGTTTAACCTGTCGGGAACTTTCCACGTTGGATGGGGATCGCTTTGTGGAGGCACAGTGGAAAAAGGCCTAAAGGGTTTTTATGCGATTCTGGCCATGGGGAGGCTTTTTAGCGGTTGATCCAGATGGTCTCGGAAAAAATAGGGGATGAGTTCGCGGAGTTTGCTGCTTTCGGACTCTTTTAAAGTCAGGTTACGGCATTCATGGAAAGAGGCTGTTTTGAAGAATTCAAGCGCTTTGCGGTATTTTAATTCCAGTTCTTCTCCATAGGCCCCTCCGCAGGGTTCACAGAGCAGCACTTGTTTTTCTCCATTCCAGCGAGCAATTTCTTTAATCCATTGGTGGCAGGCTCCACAGGTTCTGAAATTCGGTAATATTCCTAACAGTTCTCCCCATTTGACTAATCCAATTTCCACTCCCAAGGGGCAGGGGTCTTTTCCGTTTAAGTGTTCGAAGGTGCGCTCGAGTAACTGGAATCCAGCGGGATAGGGGTCTTCTGGCACTAAGCTTCTTTTAATGACTTCTAAAAAAAGCTGTGCGGCAAACACTCGTTTAAAATCTTGCTTGAGGTGATAAAAACTTTCCACGCACTCTACCGATTGAAGATAGTGGTTTTTCCCGTTGATGTATAGAGTCCCACGAATTTTATTCATGAGTTCCAAATGACTTCTTCGTTTGGAGTTTCCACTTCCTGCTCCTTTCACGATCCATTCTTTAAGATGGCCTTCTTCGCTCAGTACGCTAAGGAGGAGATCTTTTTCACCCCATATTTTTTGTTTGAGCACGATGCCGGTACAATTTTGAATCATGAATGATCTAAAACAAGGGATCTTTTGAGGTGAAGTCGTACGGCTAAACTGCTTGCTCCCAAACCGAGTAAAGTACAAAGGAATACTTCAAGTAGGGCGATCACTAGGATGCCTTCTGTATTTTCAAGCGCTAGGTAAGGGAGAACGTCTGTGCCAATGATGAAGAGGACTAATAAGCCTCCACTGAATAGCAGGGCCAGTAAACTGTGGAATACCCCTTCCAACATAAAAGGAAGATAAATGGTGAGCGGTTTTGCCCCTACCAATTGCATGATCTGAATTTCTGTTTTACGAGTGAAGATGCTCAATTGAATGGCATTCATGCCCATGATTAAGGCTCCAAATAAGAAGCTGAGGATCACTCCAAAGATGAGCTTTCGTGTAAAATCGGTGATTTTTAGGAGACGTTCAACAATTTCTTGATTTTCTTCGCTGCTTTCGGTGCTGAGCATCCATTTTCCGTACGGAGATCTGGAAATTTGTTTTAGGATTTGATCGTGTTTGCTTGGATCTTCTGTGACGATGCGTAGGCTTCCGGGGAAGGGGTTTTCGAGTTCATATTTTGTAAAAGGATCCGCTTGGTCGGGGTAGCTGGCTAGGAAATTTTCTAAAGCAGTTTCTTTGGTGGTGTATTCCACTTTTAAAACGTCTGGATTGCTTTGAATTTCGTCCACCAGTTGAGTGACTTCATAGAGGCTGGCCTCTTCATCCAGATAAATGATCAAATCCACTTTCTTCTCTAGCTCATTCAGGCTGTTTTGCGTGAGAAAATTTAAAGTGAGGATGATGTTGAAGACGAATAAGATCAACCCCATCATCACTATGGTCCCCACCGTTAAAAGCAGGTTGCGATGCAGGCCTTGTAAAGCCAGTTGAATCAGTCGGCGAAAAGAGTGGGTCGATCGGGGGTGCATGGCGGGGTGAGGGAGGGGTGAGGGAGAGGTATTTTGAATTTCAATTGGCCGTTTTCATCTCGGTCTTCATCTTGAAGGGGTGCCGCTTCTATGGATTTTCGGATGAGAGAGCTTTTAAACGTTTGAGGTTCGAAGGCTTCTAGTCGATGGATCTCAATATCTAGATTTTCTTTGATTAAAAAGGTATTCAGCCCATAAGTGAAAGCGAATTGATCATAGCCTAAAGCCAAAATTTGGGGATGATATTTTCGAATCACTGCATATTTGTCTCCCGGGTAGCCGAGCACGGCTTTATCGACGTGGGCGCAATTGGCCACGTCTCGCAGGCGTTTTTTTTCATTCATTGCAGGGGCGTTGCCTTTGACTTTTTTAACCGTTTCATCTCGCGCAACCACTACGATCAGTGTAGCGCCTAAATTTTTAGCTTGTTTTAAATAATCCTCATGTCCCGCATGAAAGTAATCAAAAGTCCCAAAAGCCATGACGGTTTTTTTACTGGATGGATTGGACATCGGGGAAGGCAAAGTTAACAAAGAGGGCCGTGCTTAAAATGAAAAAACTGATCACGCTGCATAGGATTAAACTCCACTTCCCCTTGCCCGTGGCTTCTTCTAAAGCCATGGATAATTTCACGCTACCATAGCTCAAGCTGCTCATTAAAAAAGGCAAGTCCAAGCTTTGAGAAAGCAGCCAAAGTGTTTTATTGGAGTTTCCTTGGATGATGAGGAAGGTGGCGCTCAAATGCAAACCTCCTATGACCACAAGAAAAAACAGCGATACCGAGGCGAGATTTTTTAAAGTTTTTTCCACTTGCTGAGTATATCAATGGATGGGGTAGAGGCCAAGAGCTTCGGAATAGAAAGCTTTGTTGCCATGGATGGCGCATATTTCTTCTTGAACCTGCCTTCGAGCTCGGCTAAAGTTTGACCATGCAACTGACTAAAGAAGAAGTTCGAAAAATTGCCCGTTTGGCCCGCTTGGATCTTACGGATCAGGAGGTGGAGTCTTATACGGGCCAAATCACGAGTATTTTGAACTATGTGAGTGTACTTGAGGAACTGGATACGGCTTCTGTCCCTGAGACTTCTCAAGTGACCGGGCTTTCCTTGACCCCTCGTCCCGATGAAGAAGGGGAGTCCCTGTGTACGCCCGATGAACTTTTGCTTGCTAGTCCACTTCCTACGGATGAACATCAAATCCGTGTTAAACGTGTTATTTAAATAAATGAATTTAGCCTTTTTGACCATCGCCGAAGCCCACAAGGGACTCATTGAAAAGCAATTTTCTGCCGTTGATTTGCTTAAGGCTTGTCAGGATCAAATCGCGGCTTCTGAACATTTGAACACATTTATTACTCGAACGGATCCTCTTGCCCTGGAGCAAGCGCAAAAAGTCGATCAAAAGCTCGCTGAGGGTAAAAGTATTGGCATTTTGGAAGGCATCCCTTCGGCCATGAAAGATATTTTTAATACCCGAGGGGTGCGAACTACGGGTGCCTCTAAGATCTTGAAAGACTTTGTGCCTCCTTATGAATCTACAGCCACACGTCGTCTTAAAGAAGCAAATTATTCTTTATTGGGAAAGCTCAATTTGGATGAATTCGCTTGTGGAGCTTCAACAGAAAATTCTGCCTTTGGAGTGGTTTTGAATCCTTGGGATAAAGAGTGTGTGGCGGGAGGCTCTTCTGGAGGATCGGCTTCCGGAGTCGCTGCTGGACAATTTTTTTATTCACTCGGAACCGATACCGGTGGATCTATTCGTCAGCCGGCTTCGCTTTCGGGATGTTTTGGCTTTAAGCCCACTTATGGACGTATCAGCCGATTTGGAGTGACGTCTATGGCTTCCAGCTGGGATACCATTGGTAGCTTTACTCGTAGTGTGGAAGATGCCGCTCTACTTTTGAATATATTGGCCGGACATGATCCTTATGATGCCACCACTCCTCGCCAGGAAGTGCCGGATTACACAAAAGACTTGAAAAAAGGGGTACGAGGTCTGCGTATTGGAGTTCCTAAAGAATATTTTATGGAAGGGGTCGAGGAAGAGGTGAAAACATTGGTCATGAATGCCGTGAAGGAATATGAAAAATGGGGGGCGGTGATTCAAGAAATCAGTCTTCCTATGACTAAATATGGAGTGGCTGTTTATTACGTGACGATGCCCACGGAGCTTTCTACCAACTTAGCCCGTTTTGACGGCATTCGTTTTGGCTATAAAGCGGAAGGACCCGTTGAAGATTTAATGGATTTTTATTGTAAAACTCGAGGCCAAGGCTTTGGGGCTGAAATTAAACGCCGTATTATGGTGGGAACTTTTGTTTCTTCGGCAGGTTATGCCGATGCTTACTATAAACAGGCCCTTAAGGCTCGAACTTTGATCATTCAAGATTTTGCCCAAGCTTTTGAAAAAGTAGATCTGATTATGGCGCCGACATCTCCTACTCCTGCCTTTAAGGTTGGTGAAAAGGCGAATAACCCTCTTGCCATGTACCTTGCTGATGCGCTCACGATTCCTGCTTCGGCGGCTGGGATTCCAGGAGCATCTATTCCTTGTGGTTTTACTCAGGCGGGTTTACCGGTGGGTCTTCAAATTCTTGGTCCCATGTGGGCGGAGTCTTTGGTTCTTCAAGCGGCGTCTGCTTATGAGGAGGCCACCGAATGGCATAAAATCCATCCCCAGTTTTAAATATTGGCAAATTCCCAAGCCATCATGAAGATGGCCCGTTGAGTGTTGGCGATGTCTTCACTTTCGATGATCATGCCGAGGATCTCTTTTTTGCTGAAAGAAACGATGGCGACTTTATCATCATAGATATTGATTTCGTTGTTGAATGAAAAAGGTCCGGCCCGTACCAGTCGAATTTCTCGATGTTTTTCTTCATTAGATCTCATGACATTGCGCCCTGCCTCATCATCTGGAGCAATCCCTCTGAGGTAGATGCGTCGTTTTACTCGTTCATCCACATAATCTTTGTCGTAACTGGGCCAAAAGGTACGAATGGATTTGGAGTCGGCGTAGTTGAGGATTTCTGTTTTTGCACTCAAGGTATCTGCGTAGATTTTTTTAACCGCTTCCAGCCCCTCGTAGTAGCGAATGTGGGGATGGGAAGGGGTTCCTTTCAGTCGCCGGAGTTCAGGGAGGGCTTCTTTGAAATCCATATATTTTTTTCGAACTTCCTGCCTCAAAATATCGGGTTCTGTTGCTCTAAAATAAGTGATGTTGTTTTGGATGAAGGTGCTTACAAAACCTCTTGAGATGAGACGCTCTAAAATATCGTAGGTGCTTACGCGATTCATTTTGGCTCGGATGGCAATTTCTGAAGCCGGAGCGCTGCCGATTTCTAAGTTGGCCAAATAGACTTTTGCTTCTTTGGGATTGAGGCCAATATTGGTCAGAACATTTTGAAGGTGCATAGGCAAGCCGCTTTTTGGCTGTAGAAATTTTCGACACACTTTTACTGACTTCATCCTAGGCCTTTGTTTTTTTAAGGTCAAGCCTTGGTTGTCGGCTCTTTTCAACAGGCTTTTTTGGGGTGATTTTTCCGCTTGTTCTTACGGAGAAAAGCTCTTAAATGAAGCCTGTTTACTCTTTAATTTTTTATTCATGTCTCAGGTCTCTTCTGCGGATTTCTCCCGCTTCCCTCGTTCGAATGTCAGTAAACAAATGATTTTGGATTTGGTGAAGGAACACGGTGTGCGTTTTGTGGATTTTCAATTTACGGATATGGATGGTGTCCTTAAGGCGGTAACGGCTCCCGCTCATAAATTGGAGGAAGCTTTGGATCACGATATGTGGTTCGATGGCTCTTCTATTTCCGGTTTCACTAGCATTACCGAATCGGACATGATTTTACGTCCGGATCTCAACACTTTTGTTGTTTTACCTTGGACTTTGGAAGAAGAGGATGTTACCGCCCGACTCATCTGTGATGTGTATTTACCCGATGGTACTCCCTATGTGGGCGACCCACGGAATATTTTGAAGCGTCAAATGGAAGAAGCTCGTAAGCTGGGTTTTGAATTCAATACAGGTCCAGAGCTTGAATTTTTTCTTTTTCAGTTAGATGAGGAAGGGAATCCTCGCCCTTTGCCTCATGATGGAGCGGGATATTTTGATCAATACACGGACTTGGCCTTGGACATTCGTCGTCATATGGCTTTTGATCTGGATAAGATGGGGATTGAAGTGGAGCGTATGCATCACGAAGTGGCTCCAGGTCAGCATGAGATCAACTTTCGTTATGCCGATGCCCTTCGCAGTGCCGATAACGCGGTTTCTTTAAAGCTCACGCTTAAGGCCATGGCTAGTCGTTTGGGTTTGCATGCGAGTTTTATGCCTAAGCCGCTCTTTGGAGTGAATGGAAGCGGAATGCATGTGCATCAATCTTTGACGTCTATAAAAGATGGAACGAATGTGTTTTATGATCCTGCTGGAACCTATGGGCTCTCTGCCTTGGCGCAGAGTTTTATTGCCGGACAGCTGGAGCACATTCGGGCTATGAATGCGGTGATGAATCCTACCGTGAATTCTTATAAGCGATTGGTTGTTGGCTATGAAGCGCCTGTGAATGCCGCTTGGGGACAACGAAATCGCAGTGCTCTGATCCGTGTCCCTCGCATTTCTCCCGCTGTTGCCGCTAAAGCATCTCGCTTTGAACTCCGTTGCCCGGATCCATCGGCTAATCCTTATTTGGCTTTTGCTGTTATGTTGGCGGCGGGTCTGGATGGGATTAAAAAAGGCCTTCGAGCCCCCGCTCCTGTGGAGGAAAATATTTGGGAGCTCACTCCTGAACAGATGAACGAAAGAGGAATCAAGACGGTGGCTTCCAATCTTAAAGAAGCCATTGAAGAATTGGCTCAAGACCAAGTGATTCGTGGAGCCTTGGGCGCGGAAACTTTTGCTAAGTATTACGACGCTAAATCCAAGGAATGGGAATCTTATCGAATCTCTGTTTCTCAATGGGAAACGGATCGATACTTGAATTGCTAGGAGCTGAGGATCATCTTCTCCAGTTCTAATAAAAACGGGCTTTCTTCTCTCGCTTTTGCGGAGATGAGGCCTGTTTTTAAGCGTTGATCTAAATCGAGTAGCCCACTGAGCATTTTTCGGAGCTGTTTGAAGGTGAAGGTTTTGCTGTGCGTTAGAGTACTTTGAACAACGAAGGGATGCACGCCCATGGTTTTAGCGATGCTCGCCGCATTTTGGCCTTCCTCTAAAAGGGCTTTGATCTCTATGAGGAGACGAAACTGCCTTGTGATCATGGCGAATAAATAGCCCGCTTCTTCTCCTTGATTTTGTAGTTCTCTCAAGGTTCTGAGCGCGCCATCGTGATTTTTTTGAGAAATCTGATCGGTGAGGGTGAAAATGGAGCGCTCGGTGTTGTTGGAAACCAGTTCATCAATCATTCCTTTGGTGATTTGGCTTTTTTCGTTTGAGGCTTCTTGATGGCGAGCATGAGCATAGAGCGCTAATTTTTCTATTTCATTGTTGAGGGTAAAAAGCTCTTCGCCCACCCAACGGACGAGGTAGCTGGCGACCATGGGTTCCATTTTACTTCCTAGAGCCTCGGCTCGGCGACGAATCCATAGTTCAAGATTGGCTCCTTTGGGACGTAGGAAAAGTCGCTGAGTGGCCATTTGAGTGATGACTTTTACGGCGCTACTTCGTTTATCGGGTTCCTTCGTTTCTACCATGAGGAGGAAAGTGTCGTCGGATAATTTATTCAGCAAGGGGAGGATAGGGCTGGTTTCTTCCGCTTTATGGGTGCTTAAAAAATTCTTTATGATCACCAGTCGTTTGAGCGAAAGGAAGGGCATGGCTTGAATCGCTCCGCTGAGCTCATTGAGGCTGAGTTTTTCTCCGTCCAGCTCCTCTACATCCGTGTCCCCGTATTTCTCAATAAAAGCATGCTTCCATCGATGGACTTCTTCCTTCATCGAGAACGCATCTTCCCCCGACATGAAATAGAAATTGGATTTGGGCATGTGTGCAGTTTAGCATGAAATTTGTGCATTCAAAAAGCCCAGCACTCTGGGCTTTTTATCTATTAAAGACGATTATTCCTTTACGGTGAAGCCGGCTTCTTGTGCAGTGTTTATCATATTTTTTAAGTCAAATTTACCACTTTCTGCTTTTTCAACATGTTTAGTGATATATTCGTTTGCGATTTCATTTGCTTGGCCCATATCTGGAGTGAATCCTGC
>CAZHKJ010000042.1:0-9349 GCA_964533115.1 uncultured Candidatus Peribacteria bacterium
ATAGCCTTCTTAACAGACATTTTTGCAGCGCGACGGTAAGATACACGACGCTCGATCTGCATAGCGATGTTTTCTGCTACGAGCCAAGCATCTAATTCCGGCTTTTTGATCTCTTTAATACTGAGAGTGAATTTGTTTCCGAATTCTTTTTCGAGAGCCGCTTTTAAGTCTTCAACACTCGCTCCTTGCTTACCGATGATTACTCCAGGCTTAGCAGAATGGATGCTGAGAGTGATGTCTTTTGCATTTCGTTGATATTCAATTCGAGATACACCGGAGTCGCGAAGCTTCATGCGTACGAAGGCACGGATTTTTCGTTCTTCAGCAAGCATCTTTCCGAAGTTGCGTTTGTTTGAGTACCAACTAGAGTCCCATGTGCGGATGATTCCAGTTCTCAGCCCGATTGGATCAACTTTGCTGCCCATAAATTATGCTTGAGGGTTAGAATTTTTCTTGCGTACTACTTTTGCTGGCGCTCCAGTAGCAACATCAACGGTGACACGAATTTGAGAAGTTCGTTTGAGGATGGGATGTACCCGTCCTCGGGATACAGAGACTCCACGTTTGTAAGTAGGGCCTTTGCTCACGATGATCTCTTTAACATAAAGTTTTTCACGTTTTTGCTTGAGATTGTGCTCTGCATTTGAAGCAGCGGAAGCAATGACACGGTAGAGAATTTTCGCTCCTTTCTTAGGAGTGAATTTAAGCTGGGTGAGAGCATTTTCTACCATTTCTCCACGGACGAGTCCAGCCACAAGGTTAGCTTTGTCAGGAGAAATCCGGATATTTTTTAGAAGTGCTTTCATTTCTTAGTGTAAATTATGCGGCTGCTGATTCTTTGCTTTTGAGAGGGTGACCCTTGAACTTGCGAGTGAAGGCAAATTCTCCGAGACGGTGACCTACCATTGCTTCTGTTACGAAGACAGGGATATGTTCTTTTCCGTTGTGCACCGCGAAGGTGAATCCAACGAACTCAGGAGCTATTTGAGATTCACGAGCCCAAGTCTTGATCACTTTTTTATTGTTCCCACCAGAAGCCATCACCTTCTTCATGAGTCTTTCATCAACGTATGGACCTTTGTAACTGCTTCGAGACATATTTTATAGTTAGCGCACCAATGTGCCTATTAAAGATTATTGAGTTCAGCGAGCATCTTACCCTTACGAGTCTTTACAATCCACTTATTCGTGTATTTTCGATGTCGTGTTGCTACACCCAAAGCATGGAGACCCCAAGGGGTTTTAGGATACTTAAGTCCAATAGGACAGTTTCCTTCTCCTCCTCCGTGAGGGTGATCACAAGGGTTCATTACTTTACCACGGACTTCTGGCCTGCGGCCCATCCAACGACTTCGTCCCGCTTTACCGAGAGAAATATTGGAGTGCTCCAAGTTAGAAACACGTCCGATGGAAGCATAGCATCCTTTGTGCACAAAACGGATTTCTCCAGAGGGGAGTTGCACTTGAGCATACTCACCATCCAGGGAAACAAGTTTTGCAAAAGCACCTGCAGATTTTACCATTTGACCACGACCATTGAGATCCACTTGTACATTATGAATGTCGAACCCTACAGGGATATTTTCGAGCATCATTCGGCTCCCCAATTTAGGTTTCGCTTTTTTTGCTGTGAAGATTTTATCTCCTACTACGATTCCTTCTGGGGCTAGGTGATAGCGATAATCGCCATCTTTGTAGCTCACCAGCATGATGAACGCACTACGATTTGGATCATATTCAACTGTTTTTACGATTCCATCGACGTTTATTTTTGCACGTTGATCGAAGTCGACTACACGAAGCTTAGTCTTATTTCCTGCTCCACGGTGACGTACCGTAATCACTCCACGGCTGTTACGTCCAGCATACTCTTTATGAGACTTCAGAAGGCTCTTAAAAGGTTTGTTTGTCGTGATCTCCTCAAAGGTGAGGACAGACATTTGACGTCGTGCGTTGCTCGTATTTTTAATTTTTCGGATTGGCATAATGCTTATTTAGAAGCCGTAGCGGCTTTAGGAGTTTTAGTAGGTTTAGACTTTGAGAGATCCAGCTTTTCTCCAGCTTTGAGAGTGATGATAGCACGGCGGCTTTCATGACGCTTTTCCATTGGTTTTCGTCCACGTCCCAAACGAGATTTAGGCAGACCACGGAGGATGTTTACTTTGTCTACCTTTACTCCGTAGAGCTCAAGGAAGGCATTTTTAACATCTATTTTGGTCGCGTCTTGATGGATAACGAAACTGTATTTACTATATATTTCTTTGGAGACACTTTTCTCAGTCATTACCGGACGAATGAGGATTTGAGAGAGATTCATGTTATTTAGAATAAGTAGTTTCGAGATCTTTGAGCGCAGTTTCTGTGAAGAGCACGGTATCAAATTTGAGCAGATCAGCAGGGTTGAGGTAGCTTCCTAAGATTGTCTTTCCGCGGCTGAAGTTTCGGCTTGAAAGCAGAAGTGCTTTTTCGTCGCGGCTTCGAACCACTAGAACGTTACGAGTCACTGGCATCTTTTCAATCATTTGAGTGAAAAGCTTAGTCTTAGGAGCATCTACTTCGAACTTATCCAGAGCGATGATCTTACCTTCTTTAGCTTTTGAAGAAAGGATTTGGAAAAGGGCTTTACGTCGTGCTGTTTTATTCATCATCTTTTCGAAGTTTTGCCATTTCTTTGGCCCGAAAGCAACTCCCCCTCCTCGCATATGAGGATTACGGGTAGAACCTTGACGAGCACGGCCCGTGTGTTTTTGAGCAAAAGGTTTTTTACCTCCCCCTCGTACGTCGCCTTTGTTCATCACGTGAGCGATGGGCTTACGAGCGTTTGCTTGTTGATACACGAGATAGGTGTGCACGAGACCCTCAGCACCTTCGATTTCGAAGATGTCTTTTTTGAGAGTGACGTCACCCGTCTGGTCTCCTTTCTGATTGTAAAGAGGTGCTTTCATAATAATGACTAGGCTTGTTTACGAATGATCACAAGAGATCCTTTGGATCCAGCGACAGGCCCTTTAAGGCCGATCAAGTTTTTTTCCTTATCTACATACACAATTTCTACATTCTCGAGGGTTTTAGTATCGGTACCCATGTGTCCAGCCATCTTCATTCCTTTGAAGACTTTACCGGGACGAGCACGAGCTCCGATGGCTCCTGGCTCTCGCATAAAGTGAGAACCGTGAGTACGAGGACCTCCACGGAAGTTATGGCGACGCATTACTCCTTGAAAACCTTTACCCTTAGAGATACTAGTGATTTTAGCACTTTCTCCAAGCTCGAAGATATCAAGGGTCAGACTGTCACCTGCCTTATAGGAGTCCGCTCCTTTAGGGAGACGGAATTCACGCAGGAAGCGGAATTTTTTGTTCTTGCTCGGTTTTTTTAATGCATCGAACCCAAGGACTAACGCCGGATATCCGTCTTTTTCAGTGGTTTTGATTTGTACAACCGTATTGGGTGCACATTCAACCACTGTTAGAGGGATCACACGACCGTCGTCTTGAACGAGACGAGTCATACCGATTTTTTTGCCGAGTATTCCTGGCATAATTTAGGGCTTAGTTTGAATTGAAATCTTTGGTCTTTTCCCCTGAGGGTCCGCGAGGGAGCCTTTGATTTCGTTTCTAAGATAAATGCCCGGAGATATTAATGGCTCATACAGGCCAAGTCAAGGGCATTTTCCTAGTTGTGTTGTTTAGGCTTTCTTTTTACCGGCACCGGTCTTTTTTCCACCTTTCTTTTCTGCCTCTCCTTCTTGTTGTTCGATGATCATCTTGATTTCGATGTCTACTCCTGAAGGAAGAGACAAGTTAGACAACTCTTCGATGGTTGCTGAAGTGGTTTCGGTGATGTCGATGAGACGTTTGTGCGTACGCATTTCATATTGCTCACGAGCATTTTTGTGAACGAAAGTCGATTTGTTTACGGTGAATTTTTCGATATACGTGGGTAGGGGAATAGGTCCCATAACGATAGCGCCTGTTTTTTCAGCGGTTTCTAAGATAAGACGAGCCGCTTCATCAATGACTTTGTGGTCAAAAGATTTGATTTTGATACGGATTTTTTGCTTTGCCATAAGAGGGGGAAATTAGCTGGGACGAAGCCCGTGGGATAAAAAAATACCGAGATTTACATCTCGGCTTATTGGGCGCCAACGGGGTTGGGCTGTATAGGGCTGAGATGTCCCGGCGGGTGGCCGAGGAGTGAACTAAAAGCAGTTCACTGCGATTTCTTGTGCACTTATTTTTAATCGAAAGGCTATGGATTGTCAAATTTTGTTAGGCTTTGTTTAACTTGAACGAGCTTACTCTCACTCTTATTAACTCCTACTTTGAGTTAATTTTTGAGTTACTACTTCTTCAAATTTTGCTTCTAATGGGTGATTCCATTTTCCCATCGCTTGAATATATGGATTGTGACTGTAGGTGTCATTAGTGACGCCGTTTACAAAGGCATTTATTGCATACATGGTGTAATGCTTTATATATCTCTGAAAATCGTTTTGTGGGATTTCGCTGACTTTCATAGTACCCAAATCATTAAGGTACAAGTGAATCGCACCCTGCCATTCTGCCAAATTAAAATTGTCTTTGTCTAATTGAATTCCATTTTGAATTAATCTAACTATCTCATCAATAACTTGCCCCAATATCTCGAGCATTATCTCGTCGTTCAGTTGAGTGTCTTTACCAATAATAGAGATGCCTTCGCTGCCAACATTCTTTGAGTCAAAAACACGAAAAGGTAAATCTTGATACCGTCTCATTATTATTCCAGGGAAGGGGGTGCCGTTTACGTCTGTTTCTTTGATGTCGCATAATTCATTAACAAGGAATCCTCTTTGCCTAAGATATTCGGTGTTTGCTGGCTCTTGAAGGACGACTCTCCATTTTTCAAGTATTGCATCAGAAGCATCCTGGATGCCACAAATACCAAGTGCATAGTGTTTGCCATCTATCTCTATATCAAAAACTTCTTTACTACCTCCTGACCCTAATTTCCCATGAATAGTGGTATTTTGTCTTTCAACAGTTAGGGCTTGTAATGCATCACGCCCAGGGTATTGAGGAAGTCTCCTTGAACTCACAATATGATGAATGTTAGCTCCAGTTAAGAGTAATTCGGGAGGAATTTGCTCATGGCTTTCAAAATATGGCGGGTTTTTCATAAAATTTGTCAGTAAAAAGTGATTTTACTTAAGAGTGAAGTTTTGGCAGTGTTTGAACATAGTAAACTGTACACGAACTGTCCACTCCGTTCAAATGGGGTTGTGGTTTTTATTTCAGCTCGAAAGGGCTAGTTCCTCCAATATATAGGGGTGGGTTTTCCATAAAATCTGAGCCTTTATCTAAAGAGTAAAAAATAGCCAATGCTCATGATAGTGGCGTCCACGCAGGCGTGACTGATCCAGATGGGGAGAATGGATTTTGTTTTTTGATACTGCCATCCCCAAATCCATCCGCCCAGTGCAACGCTAAAGGTTCCTAGGATCGCCCAAGCGGTGTTTGTGAACGTGCTAAGAACCAGAAAGTGGTGAGCTGAAAAGCCGAGACTGGAGATCCATAGGGCTTTGGAAGCACTGGTGTATTGATGGAGTCCTTTTAGGACAAACCAGCGCCAGTAATATTCTTCAAATAGGGAGTGACCGAGAACCAGAAACAGTGAAAAGAAAAGATATAGCTTGAGGTTTAAATCCAGGTAGGCATTTGCTTTTGTTGCTATGTTTTGAGTCAGTGCGGTTTTGTCGGGGAAGATCCAAAACAGGAGGAGGAGAGCGATGGACAGACCTAAGCCCGTTAGTATTCCCGTGAATATGTGGCTTCTTTTTGAATCTTTTTTAATGGAGCTAGTTTTTTTTATACTCTTCAGCCAAAGTAGAGGCCATAAGAGAAAGAAGATCTTACTGAGGGTGTATATGAGGCGTCCCAAAGATTCATCTCCCCATACGTTGAAGTAGAAATAAGCCGCGACGCTTGGAACCAGTAGGGCCGGGATTAAACCGAAATACAGGAAAGTTTTTTTATTCATGTGCGTTTTGCTTAAGATCTTACCATTCAAAGAGATCTACAATATTTTCGATCGCATCCTTTATGCGATCAATGACTCCTTGGCGTTGTCTGAAATTAGGTACGACTGCGTCTGGGATGAGATCCATAATATCCTGTCCGTTTGGAAGTTTTTGAGTGTAGAGATATTCACCAATCAGCTGTTCGAACTTTTCAATGGGGATGTTCTCCGATTCGGCGATCCTCTTGAGACTTTCCGCTCGTGCACTGGCCCAGAAATCACTGAAGGCCTTTTCTACGTCGTCGGACTCAGCCACTTTTGGCAAATTCTCTTCGATGAACTGCTTGATGAGATCTTTCTTTTTTCGAAGTTGAACATCTCTATCGAATAAACGCAAAATGTCTTCGATCTTCTTCTGACGAGCCGCGTCGGAGGGGAGATTTTTAAGATCTCCAATGAGTTGAATGATGTAGTCGAAATTGATGACGTCACGAAGGGTGAGTTCGATTTCAAAATCGATTTGATCCAAGATAGATTCTTTTCCGGTGTCATTATTTTTTCGGTCTTCGTAGACATCCAAGTACTTGCTTTGGTAGTCGTAAAACTCTTGCTCACTCATTGCAAAATCATTGAATGAAAACTCTGCAAAAGTTTCGAGCGAAGATTTGATGCGAAGCAAATCACGGAAGGCTTTTACGAAGTCTGCCTTCTCCTCTTCGCCCTTCAATTCGTCGATGGATTCTAGAGTAGGCACCATGGTTTTTAGTTCTTCTAGTTTCTTTTCAAAGTCCTTCTTCTGAACTTCGTATGGTTTTTTAAACACCACTTCTTTAGCATTCTCATTTCCAAAAAGCTTTAAGGCCTTGTCCGTTGCGTCTTTTAAATTCCTGAACGAGACAATGTTTCCGTGAGGTTTATCGGAGTTGAGGAGGCGATTGGTGCGAGAGTAAGCTTGGATCAGTCCGTGGTAACGGAGATTTTTGTCTACATATAAGGTGTTGAGCCGTGGGCTGTCGAAACCCGTCAGGAACATATTCACAACGAGCACAAGATCCACCTGTTTCGCTTTGATCTTGGTTTGCAGGTCTCTGTAGTAGTCGTAGAAACGATCGGTTGAAAAGTTTGTAGAAAATTGAGCGTTATACTCCTTGATGCATTCTTCCAGAAAATCTCTGGAATGCTTGTTGATGGGTGCATTTTCATTTCCAAAAATGTCCACATCGAGCATGTCGGAGCTTTCCTCTTCGTTGGTTTGGTAAGTGAAGATGGTGGCTATGGAAAAGTCATCGGTTTTTTTGGCCTTCAACAAGTCATAATATTTTTTGAGCACTTCCACGGAAGAAACGGCGAAAATGGCATTGAACTTTCCTTGTTTTGTTTTTCGTTTCCAATCGGCTAAAACGTAGTCCGTGATTTTGTTGAGTCGATCTTCACTCTCAAGCACTTCTTTAGTGTTGATGCCTTTGACGAGCGCATCCGCAAAGATATCCGCATCCAGTGTGTCCGAATCTTTTTGAGTGTATTTGCCTACATATTCCACCGCGAAGCCGAGCACGTTGTTGTCGCTGATGGCGTTGGTGATGATGTATTTGTGCAAGCATTCTTCAAAGACGTCGATGGTGGTGACCCCATCCACATTGTTCTCTGCAAAAATGGGCGTTCCCGTGAAGCCAAATAGCTGAGCTTTTTTAAAGAAGGCTTTGATCCTTGCGTGGGTTTGTCCAAATTGACTCCGGTGACACTCATCAAAAATGATCACGACTTTTTCCTCCGCCAGTTCCTCAAATTGTTTGAGGTAAGCTTCTTTGCTGATGGCGATGTCGAGCTTTTGAATGGTGGTGACGATCAGTTTTCGATTTGGATCTTTGAGCTGTTTAACAAGACTGCTCGTGTTGTCGGTTCCGTCCACGGCTCCCTCAGAAAAGGAATTGAACTCTTTGGTGGTTTGGATGTCCAAGTCTTTTCGATCCACCACAAACAGCACTTTCTTCACTTCTGGCATGCGAGAAAGAATCTGACTCGTTTTAAAGGAAGTGAGTGTTTTTCCAGATCCCGTTGTGTGCCAAATATAACCATTTTTATCTGATTCGTGGACTCGGTTCACCAGAGCTTTCACCGCATAATATTGATAGGGCCGAAGCACCATCGGAATCTTAGTGGTCTCCGCGAGCACAATGTATTCCGCAATCATCGAGGAGATGCTGCATTTTTCTAAGAAGATTTCCGCAAACTCATCGAGCTTGGTGATTTTCTTGTTGTCTTTATCGGTCCAGTAGAAGGTCTGTTCAAAACTTTGCCTGGGATTGTTGGAAAAATACTTGGTGTTCACTCCATTGGAGATCACAAAAATTTGGATGTATTCAAATAAAGTCCCCGTATACGAATGCTTATGATAACGCTGGATTTGATTGAAGGCCTCTTTGAGTTCCATTCCTCGTCGCTTGAGTTCCACCTGAACAAGAGGCAATCCATTCACGAGTAGGGTGACATCGTATCGATTCTCATATTTTCCTACTTGGGTGATTTGCTGGGCCACTTGATATTCATTTTTGCACCACTGGTCCATGTTGAAGAACTGCACGTAAAAAGTGCTTTCATCGTCACGGGTGAGGGTAAAGCGATCTCTTAGCGTCTTTGCTTTTTGAAAACGGTCTCCTTTGTTGAGATGGTTCAATATGCGAGAGAACTCCCTTTCTGAAAAAGCGGTCCGATTGAATCGCTCCAGCTGATCTTTTAAATTCAGCAGCATGGCCGTTGAATCTTCTAAGGCAATCTTTGTGAAGCCTAGACGTGCCAGCTGTTCAATCAGGGTGTTCTCGAGTTGTTGTTCAGATTGGTGGTTCATAGAATGTCTAAAGTTCGTCTAAATTAACATTTTTTCGTCTAAACTATTTTTTTAGACGATCTCCATTTTCTACCCTCAGAAAGCTCGATTTCACCCTCTTTTTTGAGCTTTTGAAGTAGATTTTTTATTTTATCTTTCTTTTGTTTTTCGTCTAAAATGTCGGAGATTTTGTCTAAAAGTATAGTTTCGAGCTCTTTTCTCGTAGCAGAGTCGAATTTATTTAAACAATCTAAGATCATTTTTTTTGCATAGTCATCTTCGATTCCTTTTATTCTCATGTAATCACTTTTTTCACCCGTTTTTTTTGCTACGGTGGTAGATATGTAAACATTCGGTGATTTACCTTCGATCAAGGACTTTGCTCTAAGCTCTTTCGTTTCTTCTTTAGTTAGTTTCTTTCTTTTTTGAACTTTATCTAAGATAATGATGGTTTTTAGATCCAAGTTCGGAATTTGAGCCAGTTTCCGAGCGTACAGAACATCTAAAACCTTGCCTATGATGGTT
>CAZHKJ010000043.1:0-9191 GCA_964533115.1 uncultured Candidatus Peribacteria bacterium
CACGGCAAACTTAGCATGCGTTCAGGTTGAAGTAAAATGCCCATGTCGCATCCTCGTTTTGAAAGTACTCGCGGGCTAGTGTTTAGCCATTTGACTAAATTCAAAAAAGACGTTAAAGTCTGTCACTGTTTTTTTAGAAATCATACATGTCACACAAAAGCCCAGAGAGCCAACCAGAGAATGAATTGATAGTAAGGGTCGAAGGAGAGGTCGATCAACGACTTCTCACTGCTCCTAAAATTTACAGAAGAAACGATGGCTCTTTGATTGACCCGAGAAATGGATCTGACCCTAAAGATTTGAGAGCCTCCCTATTGATCCATAGCGACGGAGGAAGCGAAAAGTCTGGTAGAGCACTCGAAAAAAGACTAAAGGAATCAGCAACCAGAGGAACTGCCGCTTTCATTCCAGACAGAGCTGGAAGTATGGGCGCCATCCTTGCATTAAGTGCCGACCAAATTTACGTGCGAGGGAAAACGAATTTGCACATGCATGCACGCATGAATGTAATGTCTAGGGATGTTCAAGTTGTGCCAGTCGACCCTATAACAGGGATACGATTATCTGATCCTGTTAATAGTCGTATAAGTTATGAATTTGTAGCAGAAGAAGATCTAGAAAGTCATTTGGAATGGGCTCACGACTTCATTCAACGTGCACCAAGAAGATTGAGAGGTGATCTTTCCGAAAGACTGAAGCGAGGTAAACAATTTGACGACCAAGCGGGCTTCGACATCATGGGAAGAGAACTAGCCATGATAGATTTTGGCGGGGATCGAGAAGTCATACTCTGCCACGGAGGAATTCCAGAAATGCGTGGACACTTCAACACAAGAGTTGGGACAGCTGTAGCTGAAAAAAGCTCTTCAGAAGAGTTTTGGAAGGGCGTACAAAAAGGCACTATTAGAAGCTAGCGCTTATCTCGAGTCTGCTGTACTCCACCGAGCCACAATTTGGCTTACATAAGCCATTCTTCTATTGAGGGCGAGTGGTTTCAATGAGCAAGTGGACGAGAACATCTGAAACGACAGTAGCATAATAAAGCAAGTTCACCAAAAAGGATTGACCATAGGGCTCATCATTTGATATTTTGTTCCCAAAGTGGGAACTTAATGTAGTGTCTCATGACTTGCCTCAGAACAAATGAAGATAATCGGGAAAAAAACACTTGAAGAATTCAAAACGGCGCATGCAGATGCACGACCTCACCTTTCAGCTTGGGAGAACGAAGTGGCTACTGCAACATGGAAAAACCACCATGAGCTAAAGTCGAAGTATCCTAAAGCGAGCATCCTTCAGGGAAACGAAGTAATATTCAACATCAGGAATAATTATTATCGGCTACAAACAAAAATCGACTATGTGAACCAAATTGTCCTCGTGAAAAAAATCGGATCCCATAAAGAATATATGAACTGGTAATCAATAAACTATGAACACTCAAATTAAAATCATCAAAAATACTCAGGATTACGAAGAATCCCTAGCCTTATTAGAGGAGCTGATGAGTAAAAGCCCTGAACCTGAATCCGAAGAAGGTGAAAAGCTTGCCATCTTGGCAACCCTAATCGAAAGTTATGAGTCAAAAACGTTCCCAACAAGCATAGTGGACCCTATTGATGCCATTTTATTCAGAATGGACCAGTTAGACTTAAAAGACTCCGATCTAATCCCATACATAGGCAGCAAAAGTCGCGTATCAGAAGTACTATCAAGAAAACGTAAATTAACAGTAAAAATGATGCAAGCACTGCAAAAAGGATTAAGCATACCTGCAAACGTATTGCTGAATAACGAGAACACCTCCGACGAAGATCTTTTTGACTGGGATGCAAGTCTCACCGAAGAAATGCAAGCACGCGGTTGCTTTAACGGGAGATCCCTAGTAGAAATCACGTCAGAGGTAGTAAAAGTATTTTTAGGAGATTTGGGCTTATCAAAAGAATTAGCTATGGCATTTCGCAAAACTCACTATCGTGCCACCCCACTAACGGATAAAAGAGCCTTGGTTGCATGGGCTGCATGTGTGCTTCAAAAAGCAGCCAAAGCAAAACTAAAGGGCAAATATGAAACCGGCATCGTAGACTTAGCTTTCATGAGTGATCTTGCAAAATTAAGCTCAAAAAAGAATAGTCCTGCTCTCGTTCAAGACGCATTAAATGATATTGGGATACCTTTGATTATTGAGCCTCACTTTAAAAAAACCGCATTGGACGGGGCTACGTTTTTCTTGAAAGATAAAAATCCAGTGATTGGTATGACTCTCCGACACGATCGATTGGATAACTTTTGGTTCACACTCATGCATGAATTAGCCCACATAGCGTTACATGCAAACAAAGAAACTGAATCATTTTTCGATGAACTAGACCCAAAAAAAGGTGATGATGTAGATGCTCAAGAAATAGAAGCAGACGAACTAGCCAGTGAAGCGCTGGTGCCCTCTTCTGTCTGGGAGATCAATCCTGCAAGATTAGTCCCATCTCCATTAGCTGCCAATACGTTAGCAGAAGAGCTGAGCGTACACGTCGCTATCATTGCTGGGAAAATCCGCCACGAAGGAAACCAATATCAGTATCTAAACCAACTTATAACACCAGAAAAAGTCCGGGACTCCTTCCCAGAAGTTAAATGGATTAAATAATAATTTTATGCAACTTACTGAAACCAGTTACGTGCCAATTCTCAAGTGGAAAGCCGCAGAAATGCAGGCTCTAAAAGATTTAGCGAGCAAAGGGAACATCATGCCTTTGATTGAGTTTGTAATGCCTAGCTTCAAGGGCAAAAAAGAAGACCTAAAGGACAATCTTGAAAAAGTTGCGAAGGACCTGCGTGAAAAATTTGCTCAACAAAGAATCAAGCAAATCCCAGATGAAATTGAAGAAAACTGGGGGACTGAGCCAATATTCATAGACTTTAGCCTTTTAGACACAACTGATCTCAGAGTAGAAAGCATAAAAAATATCACCGAAAGCTGTCTTAAAAAAGGTTTACAGGTGGTACCAACGATTAATCTAGCGGACCCTGAGATCGTAATAAAAGAAGTTTCAAAATTACACGGACATCACCAGCAAGGGATTTGCTTAAGGGTCTCATTAATAGATATGAAAGATATAAATGAACTAAACAAAAAGATCATTGATTTCCTTCAAAATTTTAACGTCTCACCAAAGGAAATCTTTTTATTAATAGACCTAAAAGAAAAGGGTCAAGATTTTTCCAACTATAGTTCGGTATACGAAGTAACACAGAAAATTACACGCCTTAAAGAATGGCGGGCTGTGATACTCGGAGCAGGTGCGTTCCCAAAGGATCTCAGCGAATGCAAAAATGATGCCGATAATTACTTCGATAGATGGGATTGGAGAAACTGGTCGTTAAAAAAAGCAAATGGTAAAAATGAACGAATACCTACATTCGCAGATTATGCGATTAGACACCCAATTTACAGTCAGCAGTTGCTGCTCTACAGAGGATCTGCAAGCATTAAATACACTCTAGAGGACAAATGGTTAGTGATGAAAGGTAAACGTGACAAAAGTGAGCATTATTTGGCCCATGCCGCTGTCCTAACCAAAACAAAACTTTTTTATGGAGAGACGTTTAGCAAAGGGGATAGATTGATAAAAGAAAAAGCAGATCATTATCCTGCATATATGAAAAACAAAAAGCTAGGTGGGACTGGCAATTCAACAACGTGGATTTACATTGGGACGAATCACCATATTAGCTGTGTACAACATCAGCTCTCCAATTTTTCCGAGAGTGCAGCTTCTGAATAACTTCAAACTTGAGATTTTGAGGGGACACAGTTTCAACTAACTTAGTAAACAAAAACGCCTTTGTTTTTGACCGAACACCTTTTACTACACCAAAAGTCCCTAGAATCTCCAAGGCTTCATCCTTCCACAAGAGAGCTGCAAATGAGTATAAATCCTGATTTGGATTGTCACTACTTTTTCTAATTTCACAAAATACCATTTCCCCATCCGGAGAATATTTGACCAGCACAATTCCCCACCAGTCTGGAACGATACGAAGCGCATCGTACAAGTGACTCTTCCCAACAACCAAAGTCAATTTGTCAAACACCAAATTATACATTTTCATCTGCATTGGTAAACGATCCAATGTATCAGCGTCACTTTTCAGCTCAAAGCCATGTAAAATGTCATGAACTAAAGCGACATCTATTCTTGCATCGCCATTAGTAACTCCAAGTTCCTCAATTATTTTCGCACGCGGGCACTCTAAATAATCATTAAACAATCGGTGTTTCAAAGCACCTCTTATTTCCCTGTCTTTTGTTGCAAAGAAGTCCATATGGCGTCGAACAGGATGATAGCATTAATGAAAATTTCGGCAAACAACTAATATATATAAAGAAACCAGCGAAAGAATCATGTCAAAGATTTGAAGAATTAATTTTAAGAGCGTAGGATAAGAGTGTCGCTCAGTTTCGCAAATCTATAAACCACAATGGTGTGTTCGTCTGTTCCCCTAATGGGTAACGGCGGGCCACTAGCCATTATCGGCTATCCATTGTGGACAAGTGATGCTGGGCGACCTAGTGGCCCCCTTTTGCTTTTTAACCCAAACAGCATGAAAAGCCTTTCCCACAAAAACACGGTCTCCTTTTATCTCATAAGCATAGTAGCGGCCTACTTTGTAGCAAACGGGTTCTTCACATACCTTCTACAAGACAGTTCGCCAAAACAAGCTACCGCATTGCTTCAACTACTTGTGTATATAATCGCAATCGCTGTTTCATACCTCATATATTTCAAAGTCACAGAAATTAAGTTCAAACAGATCGTGGACAACATCCAACATCCGAGCGATAAGCATCACAAAATCCTCAATATAGCTGGGATCGTAGTAATACTTGTGGTTTTGGGTTGGGAATATCGTATTTACCACCTCACGGACTTAGCTCAAGGCTATGCGCGATTACAAGAAGCGATCGATATGCTGAACAATTTCAGTTATTAGGAGTATAATAACTTCATGTCTACCCCTGCTCCAAAACGCGGGAAGAAGAGACCTCAGCTGATCCAAAAGAAACTCGACGAAAAAGCAAAAATAGAGCTTGTGAAGCTCTATGAAGAAGCTATGCCAGACATAGTCTCATTAACGAAGAAATCTCACGGCAGGCCAAGCGTAATGACAGAAAGTATTGTCGCAAAACTCCGCTTTGCTTTTGTCATGGGGAGTTCAGATGCAGAAGCATGCACTTTATCTGGGATCAACAAAGCAACACTGTACCGCTATCAATCTAAACATCCAGATTTTTGCGACCAAAAAGTCCAACTGAGAAGTTACATGAAACTACGTGCTCGCATGACAATCCTTCGAAACATCAATGATATGAATGTCGCCAAATGGTACCTAGAACGAAAAGTTATTAAGGAATTCAACAGGTGCGCCAATGAAAGCTCACGATCACTGCCCCGCCTCACTCCAGAACAAGAAAAAAGAGCCAAAGAAATACTGGTGAATAATTGCGGATCTTGATTTTGCTTTTTCTTTGATCTAAGCTAGACACGACCTGCACAAAAGCACGTCACATCAAGAGACCAAAGTATCAGGGCGAACTGTCATACTTAAGACCAAGAAGAGTAACACTTTTACTCTTTTATCTTTGTGTGACATGAAAAGTGATACACTCAAACAGCTTCTGCCAGAAGAGGAACTTAGTGAACTCAAATCCCAGATCCCAAAGAACGAGACTCCCTTATGGAAATACTGGGAGGAGTTTGTCGAAGACTGGATCGACTACGGGAAAAGCCAGCGGACTCTCGAATCAGTTCGCAGTTTTTTAAGGCTATTGATTCGAAAGACAGAGTTCAAAACCGTTGAGAAGTGCAATCAGAGGAAAAATCTCAAAATCCTCCTCAAGGAGATGAAGAAAGATCGTAATCTCAAAGGGACCACGTTCAACAAATACTTGGGCTCGCTCATAACCTACTACCGCTGGCTAGAAGAGATGGAATACATCACGGACAACCAAGTGAACAAAATCCGTAAGTTTGGTCAGAAAGCATTGGAGGTCGAAGCACTAGAAAAGGAACAGGTTTTAGAAATCCTCAATTACATCTACACAGCTAGCCAAACAGCCTTTGTAAGGAAACGAAATATACTCTTTTTTGACATGTTGAGAATAACGGGATTCAGACGGTGTGAAGTTTTAGACCTTACCACGGATGACATCTCCCAAAATAAACGGACTGGAGTGTGGGCGGTAAAGGTGCGCCGAGCTAAACAAAAAGGAGGTTTGGATGAAATCTTTCTTCCTCAGTGGGCTGTAATTTCCTATCAAGAATACATGGAAGCACGGAACAAGACTCGACCCGACGAAAAGGCCCTCTTCTGCTCTCAATCTAAGAAAGAAATCGGTTGGGGAGAAAAAGGAGTCACATACTTCCTAAACCAAGTCGAGAAGGCTGTGGGGTTCAAAGTCACCTCAAAAATGTTCCGATCCTATGCGGCCACACATCTGGCCGAGAGTGGTGTCCCCTTGGAAAGGATTTCTCTCTACTTAGGTCACAAAAACGTAAAAACCACTCTCAAGTACATCAAACGAACCGGCAAGCTCCACCAACTCTGCTCAGACATCATGGCCAAACAGCCGGGTAAAGAAGACTTGAAAGTTAAGAATTTCATTCCCAGCACTGAACTTTAATTCATTTACTCTAACTCACCATGGACACCAAAACTATCGTTTACAACATATACGACAAACTTATGCACCTTAACTGGCTAGTGAAATACGAAAAAACAACAGGGCCTGAAATGGCAATGGCGGCGTTAAAATTCGCAGAATACGCACATAGGAATTTAATTGCACTGCCCGAAAACATCATGGGAAGCGTCGACTGTCTAGCAGGCGAATTGGACCTAACAATAATCAAGGCCAAAAAAGACGGCGCACCAGTCGAAGACGAAATTATATACTCTTGGAAAGAAGCCAAACCACGGATCGAGCTTGCAATGATGGAACTTCGTGATTACTTCTGGACACTTTAGTAACAGGTCTTGGCTCTTTGAAAATTCAGAAAAAGTAATAAAATCTAATCATGTTTACTATTGAAGTCGAGGACACGTCAATCCAGCCTAGTGATAATACCATGCTTGTATTTATCGACGAGACTGGCAACCAATCTCTAAAAGACGACTCGTTCCCAATTTTTGGCCTAGGAGCATGTGCGGTACTAGCAAAGGATTATGAGGCCGAAGTAGAATTGCCTTGGAGAAAAGTGAGGCAAGCCCTATTAGGGGACGAACAGGCTGCCTTACATGCATGCGAGCTCAAAGTAGAAAATTTGTCGCAAGACCAAATCGAAGCGGTAAGTATATTCTTTAAAACTTCCCCCATTTACAGGATCGGCATAACAGGGAAAAGGACTACCTCAATTGAGAAGGAGGGTCTAGGACTCTATCAAATAATCGCCTCAGTAATGGCAGAAAAAATTGCGGGAATCACTAGAACCCACCTAAACACAGAGGAAGTGCTCATGATATTCGAAGATGGACCAGACATTAACACTTCAGCTCGAAAGTATTTCCGCGAAGAAGATCTACTGAAGAGAGGAATAACCGTACCAATACAAATGCTGAAAGCCAAAAAAGGCGTCTCTTCAGGACTAGAAATTGCTGACTTCATAGCCCATACAGCAGGAGCAACTTCAAATACCTTCTTAAAAAATGGGCGTACCGCACGCCGAAAAGACGCAGCGGTCATCTTCGGTTCTAAACCAGAACTAAGCTATTACCTTGATATAAATAGTGTCCACCAAGGTTAATTCATCGAATGCATCTCCGCTGCCTTCGTCATCTGCTACACCGAGCATGACAAATAGATCGTAGTTGTAGTGATCTTGCTGTGGCCCATGATTTTAGACAACGTATAAATGTCCACTCCGCCCTCCAACATGAGGCGGGCAAAGTCATGACGAAGCGTATGCGCTGAAAAGTCGAGTCGCGTCTTTTGGCGCAAACGGTGCATCAGTCGAAGACGAAATTATATACTCTTGGAAGGAAGCAAAACCACGGATCGAGCTTGCAATGATGGAACTTCGTGATTACTTCTGGACGCTTTAGAAAGCGGCCAAACGCTCTTTGAAAATCCAGAAAAGTTACAACCCTTGTACTTTGTAAAGACAAAGCATGACCTCCAACCTGTGTAAATGGTAAGCCTGATCCAATTCCTTCTTAAAAGAAGCATCAAATCTCTTCCCAGAATCATGGAGATCATTAGTGACTGCCTTCCAATACTTGTCGTGTGAAGCAGAAAAATCACCGCGTAAAGCTCGTGTTTTTCTACCATGCGCCGACTCTAACTGCTTCAGGCAAGAATCCATCCTTAGCTCCATCTCCTTCATAGAGAGCATGATCTGATTCTTATCCTCCTCCGTTACTTCTTGGCTAGGTTCAAGATGTCGCTCACGAACATAAGCGGGAATAGTATCGACAACCTTTAAATAGGATTGGATCTCGTCAGATAACAAGTTATTTATATAACGTCGATCATCAAACCATTTATTAACCAACCAAGCGCCCACGGGAAGTGCAATCAGTGACATACAAAGACTCACCACGTCAGATATACCAACCTCTCTATTCAGAGTTAAAAAAGGAATGTCATCGACAAGCAGACCCAACCCGAAAGTAAGTAGGCTGAAAGCAAGAAACGCTATAAAGAAGATATACTTCATGGTCGACTATTTGGGTCATCTATAGTTTTGAATATCTTCTGGAGCGCAACAGGAGAGTCTTCTGACTTAAAAGTTAGATGCTTCCTGAGTAAATCCGGTCCGTATAACTTAGAAAGTTCTCCAAACGAACCTGAAACAAAAGAAGATGCGTAACCCCACGTATTATCCAAATCAACATATAGCAACCCATCATCGGCTACTGCCGCATCAAATTTTGGCTTCAAAAGCTCGTTAAGAAACAATTCCCCAGAGTTCTCACCATCCGTGATATTTCGCGCGCCGGGTTTATCAGAGAAGTCTTCAGAGACTATTATTTGTTGGACTGTTTCCATATGGATCTATATTAGGGTTTAGCTCCCAATAAATAAAGGTGCCTTTGAATCGACGGCTCAATTTCACATACTCCCCAGTGGATAAATTAGCTTTCACGTCATTGGCAATCAAAAAAAAGTTGGTTATTTCGTTATTCTCAATGAG
>CAZHKJ010000044.1:0-9154 GCA_964533115.1 uncultured Candidatus Peribacteria bacterium
CATTCACTGAGATAAATTCTACGTTTTGTCCGTCTACCCACGCTCCTCCTTTTTCATCCATCCAAGTGAGTTCGTGAATAGACGTCCCCATGAATTGCAGCATTTGAGCGGGGAGCCCTTCTTCATAAGCCAATAAGATTTCCCGATCCGCTATCCAAAAAGCTTCTGTTGTTTCGGCGGGCATGAGCTCTGCCATATTGGGAAGCGCATTCCAACGAACGATGCCCGCAAATAAGGCCATCCATATCATAAAAAGCAAGGCGATTAAAAAGAGACCTTTGGGGAGCTTCTTGAGGACTTTCATGGGAAAAGTTTGCGTAGGCTGCATGAGGGAAGTCTAGCATAATCTATTTTAGGGCCAAGATTGATTTCACCTCCGAATGGCTTTGTGCTAAAGTTGGGTTCACTAAATGCACTTTTATGCTGTCTTTTGATCTTCGCCAGAAATTCATCCGATTCTTCGTTGAAAAGCACGCACACCGTGCCATTCCAGGGTCCAGCCTTCTCCCTGAAAATGACCCCACCGTTCTTTTTACAACGGCCGGCATGCATCCTTTGGTTCCTTATCTGCTCGGAGAAAAACATCCCGAAGGCACTCGCTTGGTGGACGCCCAAAAATGTGTACGTACCGATGATATTGAAGAAGTCGGGGATGCCACTCACTGTACTTTTTTTGAAATGCTGGGGAATTGGTCTCTTGGAGATTATTTTAAAGCGGGGGCCATTCAAATGTCTTATGAATTCTTGACTCAAGAATTGGGCATGGATGCTCAGCGACTCATGGTCACTTGTTTTGCAGGAGACCAGGATGCTCCTCGCGATGACGAAGCTGCGGCTGAATGGAAAAAATATGGTTTTAAACCCTTTGAAAGCGCGAGTTCTCAAGACCGCCAATTGATTTTCTTTTACGAGAAAAAGAAGAATTGGTGGGGGCCAGCCGGACAAACGGGACCTTGTGGTCCAGACACAGAGATCTTTTACGACATGTGTCCTGACTTAGCCTGGAGCGAGCATCGGCCTGGTTCTTCAAGTGAAGCTCAGGTGAAATATCCCTTAGCGGATGGCAGCGGTCGTTGCCATGCCAATTGTGAATGTGGACGTTATGTTGAGATTTGGAATGATGTGTTCATGCAATATTTTAAAGCGGAAGATGGCTCTTACACCCCGCTGAAACAACAAAATGTAGACACGGGAATGGGTCTTGAACGGGTGACCGCTATTTTGCAAGGCAAGCCCACTCATTATGAAACGGAACTCTTTGCGGAGGCCATTCAAAAAATCCGGGCCTTGGGGGTAAATTCTCTTCCAGATGATGAACGCATAAAGAGTGAGCGTATTGTTGCGGATCATATTCGTAGTGCGACCTTCATCATCGGAGATGACCGAGGGGTGACCCCTTCCAATGTGGATCAAGGTTATGTGCTCCGAAGACTGATTCGCCGAGCCATACGTCATGGACGACGACTGGGCATCAGTGGTTCTTTTACGGCCGAATTGGCTCGAATCTTTATCAAGATTTACAAAGATCCCTATAAAGAACTCGCTAAATATGAACAGCGCATTGTGAGTGCCCTGGAAAAAGAAGAAGAGCAATTTCAGGAAGCTTTGAAAAATGGTGAGCAAGAAATCCACAAAGATGTGGCCCGCGTCAAGGATGCTTTGGAGGCTTTGAACTCTGCTAAAACCGTTGCTCGACTGGAAATGAGCCTCAATGTCTTGAATCAAGTCACAGGAGACAAAGAGGCCTTAGCCACTCTCAATCAAAGTCTACGCCCCTCCCTTGGAAAACTCCGTGCTGAATTCAAAGGAGAAGCCGCTGAGAAAGAACTGGATGAATCTATTTTGCTTCCCCTGCGTGAACTTGCTGAACGGTTTAAAACACAAGCCTGGACTTTACGTGGTGAACGAGCTTTCTTCTACTTTGAAAGCTTTGGCTTTCCGCTCGAAATGACCGTAGAAATGATGAAAGAGCATGGGGCCCAGGTGGATGAAGCAGGTTTTCAAAAAGCATTCGAACAACATCAAGAAAAATCTCGTATGGCTTCCGGGCAAAAATTCGCTGGAGGACTGGCGGATCACAGCTTTGAAACAACTAAGCTGCACACCGCTACTCATCTGATGTTGGAGGCACTGCGCCGTGTGCTTGGGAAAACCGTTGAACAAAAGGGATCGAACATTACCCAAGAACGCTTGCGTTTTGACTTCAATTATCCTGATAAACTGACCCCAGAGCAAATCGCTGAAGTGGAGCGGATTGTGAATGAAGCGATTCAAGCGGATCATGCTGTCCATTTTGAGGAAATGACGGTGAAGCAAGCCCGCGAGATTGATGCCACAGGTGTTTTTATTGATAAATACGAAGGTGAACTGGAAGGGAAAGTAAAGGTGTATAAAATGGGAAATTATTCCAAAGAGATCTGTGGAGGCCCCCACGTGGAACACACGGGACTTTTAAATGGCCGCTTTAAAATTCTTAAAGAAGAATCGAGTTCTGCGGGAATTCGTCGGATCAAAGCGATACTAGAACCGATCAGCTAAAGGCTAAAAGATGATTTTGCTTTAAGCCAATTCTCCTTTTAAGTAAAAATCATCCGCTTCGTTGACCCGGACCGTGGCGAGTTTTCCTACGAGAGGCCGCCCTGAACGAAATTGAATTTCTTTAAATTCCCGTGTTCTTCCGCGGCAGCTTTGCCCCACTTGCTCAGTCACCAGCACTTCTACCGTTTTCCCTAGAAAGGCGTGGTGTTTTTGTGTCGCTATTTTAGTCAGTAAATCATTTAAACGATGCCAACGCGTAGCCTTAACACTGGCGGGCACATCATCTGCTAGTGTGCGTTCAGAATACGTCCCTTTGCGTGCGGAATAACGGGAAACAAAACAGGTGTCCCACTCCATTTCTTCATACATTTTATACGTGTTTTCAAACTCCTCTTCCGTCTCCCCACAAAATCCAACAATAATGTCTGTAGAAATCGCACAATCCGGGATGGCTTTTTTGATTTTTCGCATGATCTCCTTGTATTCGGCCGTACGATAATTTCGATTCATTCGTCGTAGCACGGCATCGTCTCCCGATTGAACGGGCATATGAATGTAAGGGCAAATCGTTTCGAGACTCGCTAGGGTTTCAATCACTTCATCCGTAAAATCCCGGGGATGAGGAGAAGTAAAACGGAGCCGTTTTAGCCCTAATGTCTTTAACTGATCCACTTCTCGGAGTAGAGCGGCAAAAGGGCTGGCGGCTTGTCCACTCGGCAGTGTGCCAAAACGATCAAAATTCCCGGATTTTTTATCATTAAAACTGAGGCCATAAGAGTTTACGGTTTGACCCACCAAAGTGATCTCTATGGCTCCTTCTTTGACGTGTTTTTCACATTCTTTGAGTACTTCTTCAAAATCACGACTTTTTTCACGACCCCTGGTAAAGGGCACAATACAATAGGTACAAAATTTATCACACCCTGTCATGATGGGAACAAAAACCGAATAGCTCGTTGCTTTTTTGGGGGCAATTTGAAAATAATTTTCTAAAGTCCCCTCATCAATATGGTCATTAAAATCTAAGCTGGGATCCACTTCCCTCAGCAAGTCGGGCAGCTTGGCTACATCCTCAATACGAAGCGCAATATCCACCTCCGGCATCACTTCCAAAATAGGGTCCCTATTCTTTTTTTCTTTTTCAATCTTTTTTCCCCGGCTATCTATGGCTGTTTTTTGGGTGGAACTTTTTTTGATCATGCACCCCGTGACTGCAATTTTTATTTGGGGATTTTCCTTGTGAAGGCGTGCCATCACTTTACGGAGTCCATACACTCGGTCTTCTGCTTTTTGTTTCACACTGCAGGTGTTTAAAACCAATAGATCTGCTTCAGAAGTTAAAAAATTATCCTCATTGGTTTGAGCAAAATCCTCTTTTTTTTGAATATTTAGAGGCTCATATCCCAGCCGCTCCAGTACACTGGCCACGCGCTCAGAATCTGAGTAATTCATTTGACAGCCGTAGGTCTGAATAGCGTATTTCACTTTAATGAGAAACTTATAAAACCGTCACATCACGGAGACCGAAAATAGCAGAAGCCACTGAATAAGGAAATCCTTTTCTTTTTTCGTTATAGGCTTCAGCCTCTCTTGCTAAGGATTCTCTCTCTTTTAAAACAAGCATGCCCAGCTCCTCAATGTCTTTTTTCCCCTCCAAAAACTTCAGAGATTTGGAAGAGTTTTCTGAAATAAAATGCTGAAGATTGGATGCAAATTCCAGCTCTTGTTTTAGATTTGAACTTGTATGGAATTGCGCCCTATCCTGAACCATTTTTCGCCACGCATCCGTGGCTGGATTGCTTTCTCTCAGTCCCTCCAATATGAGAGGCACGGTATCTCTCTGTTTCTGTAAATCTCTCCTTAAAACGACTTCATGATGAGTTAAGCTCGAAAGCTTATGAAGTAAACTTTGCCGAAGCCAAAGCAATCCCAAAAAAGCCAGGGAGAAGAGAACAGCGAGCAGCAAAATGATATTGGTCATTTCTTTAAGAGTTACGGAGTATTTTGACGAGCCAGACGCACCACATGATCCCGAATGTCCAGCATGTGGCTGGCATTATCGTAGGGACGATCAATGTTTTGAATGTCAAAAAACTGCTCATTTGAAGAGGTCGTTATTTTAAGCACTCCAAAATGGAACAGATGCCCCAACACCCCTTTTTCCACTCCTTTTACGTCTTGCACGTCTTTAATGCTTGCCTCTCCAATTTGTCGATGGAAAGTATCGATTTGATTATGAGTGATTACTCTTTCATTCGTTATGATCACAATGTCTAACTCTTCATTTAGCCAGAGCAGATAAACAAAAAGAATTGCATAAAGGCTATAAATGAGAAAGCCTAAAAGATAAAAAAGGGCTGTTTTGCTCTCCAAATCCTCCCATAAAGCGATGCCAAAAAAAGCTCCTACCCCTAAAGGCAGCCCTACAATCACCATAAAGATGGACAAGGTGATCACATCAATCACCCAATGCTTTCGAATAAGAAGCTGAACTTCTTCACTCTGTTTTTGTCCTGGAAATCTCATGGTTTTAACCGCCTTCATGTTTTAGCCTTTTAAATGTCTTAAAATGATTTCTGCCGATCTATCCCAAGAGTATTTTTGCGCCACTTTCTTTTGCTCGGCGATGATTTTTTTTCTGAATTTTGGATCTTCCAGCTCCCTCAGTATACGAGCAAGTTCATTTTTTTTCGAGGGCTTCCAAAATAAAGCTGTGTTTTGCGAAATCTCCCTGTTGATGGGTAAATCGTTAACAATGGCGGGCAAACCTAAAGTCATGGCTTCCAATAGAGGAAGATTAAAACCCTCGCTATCTGGAGCATGAATCAAGGCTCCTGCTGATTCGAGTGCCCTTTGTATTTCTACATCGCTCAAGCTTCCGCGCTCTTTCACCGCAGGATGCTTTGGGATTTTTGGGTACAGTTTAGAGGCGTGCAAGGGAGCGCCCAAAAGTTCTAAACTATACTCTGTATTTTTTTTATGGAATTCAGCAAAGGCATGGACCAATAAAGGCACTTGTTTGCGTAGATCATAGCCTCCTAGATAGACCAGTTTTTTCAAATCTTGTTTCAAATCGGGGGTAGCATTCGCTTTAAAATCAACCGCATTAAAGAGAACCTCGGCCGAAGGAATGCCCAACTGATCGTGAATGGTTTTTGACACCGTGAATAGTCTGTCCATGTGGACCAAACTGCGCTTGGCCTCAAGATGATATTTGGCTTTGAGTCTGGAACCTTTGTAACGAGGATCTTCCCATAAAATCAAGTCATGCACGGTCATTGCTCTGCGGTGCTTAGAGGGCTCGGGTAAAGGGCAGGGGTAGGGATAGTATTCCCAATCTAATTCGTATTTTTTGAAAAAAGCGGGGACTTGAACTCGCTCCCAATAAGCCTTTCTAAGAGAGGGGGGGAGATTCTTTTTGGGTTTGAGCAGATGTAGGGCCTCCGAGGGGATTCCATCGATTTGCACTTCTATAGGGACTGGAATTACAAGCTCCACTTCACTCTTTTTTGCTAAAGCGCGTAGCAAACCGATGCAGTGCTTTCCAATGCCCGTGTAAGGTTCACCCAGAAACCACCCTTGAAAACCGAGTTGAAATTTTTTAGGCATAAGAGAGCAGAAGCCAAGCTATTTTTTCAGTGCTGGTGTTCGGATTCAAGTGACTGGGGCGAGGAGGCAAAAGAGCCAGTTGTTCCAGCGCCGTTTTTTCTGTATGGGCAATACAAAATAAATTCGACTCCAGGCTCATGATTTTGGCATTGGCCATTTGATCTCCTCGACTGGATTGCCGCCCTAAAGGGTAGAGCAGGGACGGGATTTGCAAGGTATGCAATTCCGCGAGGGTGTTTGCTCCTGCACGGGTAATCGCTAGGTCGCTGAGGGCGTAAAGGTCATTCATCCCTTTTTCCACGTAGGGCAAGCGGATATAATTCTTTGTCCGCTGTTCATCATGGTGTTTCCCGGCAATATGAACCACATTAAAGTGCGCCAGCCAATTTTCTTTTTCCTTTTCTACTAATTTGTTCAGCTCTTCCGATCCACTGCTTCCTCCCATAACTAGGAGTAGAGGTTTTTTATCTTTAAATCCATAATGTCTCCTGGCTCGCTCGGGATCTCCTTCTAATAAAGATCGCCTCACTGGGTTCCCTATCATCTCTATTTTTTTTTCGTAAGAAGCCAATTTCATGTGCGCCGTTTCGTAGGCCAGTAGAATTTTCCGAGCAAAAGGAGCACTGAGCCGTGTGGTTAAGCCAGGAATCGCATCCGATTCATGAATAAGAACGGGAATTCTTCGGCACCAACCCGCTAAAACCACGGGCAAAGCGACAAATCCTCCTTTGCTAAAAATGACTTTGGGCTTCAGCCGCCCCAAAACCCACCAGGCCTCAAAAAAGCCCAACATGATGCGGAAGGGATCCGTGAGATTTTTTAAATCAAAATAACGTCGCCACTTCCCCGTGTGAATGCCTGTGTAGGGAATGTTCGCATTTTCTACCAGTTTTTTTTCAATTCCCTTTTTTGACCCCATGTAAAAGAGTTTTGCCTTGGGTTCAAAGTCGCGTATAGCGTCCGCTATAGCGAGGTTGGGTGTAACGTGCCCTGCCGTTCCTCCTCCTGTCAAAAGTATATTCATTGGATTTTGTGCTTTGAGAAATGTTGAGCAGCACCCCCACCGCGAAGAGGGTCATAACCATTGAGGACCCTCCGTAGCTCATAAAAGGGAGCGTGATTCCTGTGATGGGGAACAAAGCGGTGTTCACCATGATATTAACGAAAGATTGAACTCCAATCCAGGCGCTAATTCCTGTGGCCAATAGCATGCTGAATTTATTAGGGGCATGACTGGCGATTTGGAATCCACGGTAAGTGATCGTGGCGTATAAAAAGACAATAAAAGACATCCTCACAAAACCGAGTTCTTCGGCTGAAGCCGCGAAAATAAAGTCATCTACCGCCTGTGGTAAACGGAAGAATTTTTGAATCCCTTGAGTGAGTCCTTTCCCCCAAAAGCCTCCACTGCCTATGGCAATATTCGCTTGAAGGGTTTGCCAGCAATCATCCTCTCCATCACACTCTTCTACAGGTTCCACGAAAGCAAACACCCGCTCTCGAATATGATCCACACTGGCGATGGCGCCCACAGCAAAAATAAATCCAATCCCAAGCACGGCTAAAATATGTTTCAGATTTGCCCCTCCCACAAAAAAGATCACCCCGGCGATGGCGGAAAGCACAAAAGCGGATCCTATATCTGGCTGCAGGATAATAGGACCAATGATCAGCCCGGCAATGAGGGCAAACTTTAAAAACCCTTCATTGAAGCTTTGTAATTTCTCAGGGGAAATTTTTTCAGCAATAAAATGACTCAAGTAAAAAATTAAGCCTAATTTTGCGATCTCAGAAGGTTGAATGGAGTCAATAAAAGGGAGTGCAGGAAGATTGATCCAGCTTTTTGCAAAAGTGTTGTTAGTGTCTCCGGCAAACAGGACGTAGATCAAAAGTCCTGCCCCTAACAAATAAAAAATGGGGGCCAATAGCTTCCAGGCCTTGTAAGGCATTTTCCATGCGATGAGCATAGCGAATAAGCCAATTCCTGCACGAACCAAATGCTTTTTTAGAATCAAATAGCAGTCCACGGCCGCATCCCCGCAATCTCCATAGCTGAGTTCGGGCGCAGAAATACGAATGGATTTGGGCACCCCAATCGAAGTGATCATCACTACCCCAATCACGACCAAAGTCAAAACACAGAGCAGAAGAACTTGATCGTATTTAGTGTTTTTAAAGAGTCTCACAGCTTTGGCGAAAGAGCGAGACTAGTGTAGCGGAAGAGAGCCATCAACGCAAAGAGCCGAGAAGTGTAATGAAAGCTGGAGATAAGGGGCCAACGTAAGTTCTGATCCAGGTTTCCAATACATCCGCTCCAGGATGTTTTCCGCCTCCTGGACCATAATAACGATCTGCTATTGCTGCTTGGGCCTCCAGTCCCATGACTAAACCTCGTACCGTTGTATCATTCCACAAAAAGCCTCTTGGAGCCCCTAGAAATGAAGCTAACTGATCTTTATATTTCTTCTGGTCCACTGGAGCTAATGCCCTAACGGTGGCTTCAGATTGAGTGAGTAAGCTGTAATTCCTTATGAGAAATGGCATATTGATTCTGTTGAAAATGTCCACTACTTTCGTTGGTGGCGCTCCGTTGATCACAGCTCCTAAATTTTTTTCTAAACTTTCAGTTGCATAAAGAGCATCTAATTCAGGGGCTACTCGTTCTTCTATTTCGTACAGCAATACAGCCAATCTTGCTTGTTTTGTGGACAAAGTTGGATCTGATAGTGAATCAAAGGTGTACGGTACAGGAGGTGGTCCTCCTCCATTGACTCCAATCGCTGTACGTAATTCTTGCATCCACTTGCTCCATACAGTTGTGGTGAATTGAGGCAGATGAGCTCCCGTCATTTGAATTAAGGCTGTTTTAATGAGCTCTCTCCCTGCTGGATCGCCACCCATTGCAGCTTTAAAAGATGGGTCATCGACTAAGAGAAGAAACTGGTTTTCAAAACTTCCTTCATCCCAACCCCTCAAAAAAGCAGATCGAGCTCTTTGTAAAGACAGC
>CAZHKJ010000045.1:0-9087 GCA_964533115.1 uncultured Candidatus Peribacteria bacterium
ATCGTGGGAGAAGTCTGAATTACTCGCCGTCTTCCGTTAATGGGTCCCCAATGAGCAGTGAGCCAAGAATATTTTGGAATTCGGCTTCATCGATCAATGGACTCGCATAAATATCCATCCAAGAATCCTCTAAATCAATACAAACAACGGTCCCTTCTTGCTGAGAATTAGTCCCCATCGACTCCTTCAAACTCGAATCTGAAGAATCATCATATTCTATCCAATGAGCAGCTCTATTCCCAACAGTAATCGATTCTTCAAAAGTGATGGTTTGATTCGATCCATTGACGTGTTGCTGACAATACTCCTCAAGAACGCGATCGTCTTCTGCTTCTTTTGGAGCAGCGACCATAAAAGATACGAGTATTTCCTCAAAGACCAGGCTGACGCTATCCATGTTTTCCTCAATTTCCCATGGATTTGACCCACTCAGTGGTGCAACCCCAGGGTAGCTAAAGCTAAAAGGCCAGTCTATTTGTCGCCACACAGGGTTCTCGGAATAAAGGGTGCTGTAAGCGCCCCAATCCCATGCTCCTCTTCCGTTGAAATCCTCGGCCCAAGTAAAACTATTTTGAGTGGCCGTCGGAGTACTATTACACGCAATGAGCAAAAGGGAAGCCAGTGCCAAAGATTTTATTTTCAAACGCATAAAATAAAGATGAAGAGTTGAGCATTAAAAACCTCGAATTTATGGTGGGCAGGGAGGGATTCGAACCCCCGAAGGCAGAGCCAGCGGATTTACAGTCCACCCCATTTGGCCACTCTGGTACCTGCCCACTGTGTTAAAAGAACGGGTGGATTATAAGTGGAAAAAGCTATTAAGGCAATTGGAATTCATGCATTCGTCTCATTATGTAACCCCTCGCAACTACTAGGGCGACACACTTATTCACTAACCCTTTTTATATGAACAGTCTGTCACTTCCTTCACTTCCCTCTTTACCCGCTGTTGTCGCCACGCTGGGCGCCTTGACCTTGGGTTCCGCGTGTAACGATCCCACCTCGAAAGAACAAGCTCTTGCACCGACCTACAGCCCCACTTCCATGGGAGACACTCCTTGCGAAGCATTGGGAATGGGCGAGTCCACCGCCGAAGGCCAACTCAGTGGGGTTTTCATCTTAGGCGATTGGGCCAACCGCGTTCAAAGCGCACTCGCCAGCGACGGAGTCACCGTAAAGATTTTTCCCAACGACTATGAACCTTTCGTTTGCTACGGCAGCGACGAGGTCACTCCTCAGGCGGATGGGTCTTTGCGTTTCAACTTCCCTTCCCCAAGCACAAACCGAGGAGAAGAATGGAAAGTGGCAATCGCTTACTCAGAAACGGTTTACGACACTTACGAAGACGCGGGCTACACCGATCCAGCGGGCAATCGCTTCGAAAACTGGGAACTGGCTTGCTTCGACGAAAACTCGGACTCCCGCCCGGAAGGCAACTACGGCTACGTTTTTGATAAAGCCCCCAATGCCCCCAGAGAAAACCTCACCGTTCCCGGAGCGGTCGACGGCTGGGACTGCGATCTTCGCTTTATCGCTCAGTGAATCTCGTGCTAACCTAAAGGCTATGACCGACCCGCACGAAAAAGAATGGATTGAGCGCGCCAAAGCCGGCGATTCCGACGCGATCTCTCAGCTCTACCAAACACACAAAGAAAAAGTGTATAAATTTCTTTTTTTTCGGGTGGGTTCAGAAGCGGACGCTGAAGATCTTTTCCAAGAAGTCATGATGGCTGCTTTTGAAAGCCTTCCTCGGTTTAGAGGAGAGGTGCCCTTCCTCCACTGGTGCTACCAAATCGCCCGCAATAAAGTGGCGTATTTTTGGCGCCAAAAGGGACAGCATTTGTGTGTGGAGCTGCATGAAGAAAAAGTGAGTTTTGAAGAAGAATGGGGGGAGGATCCCGACTTGGAAGAAAATAAACAGGCGGAAGCGCTCATCAATAAAGAAATCGATAAGATCCGCGATCAAGTTGCCCTCGTCATGGAACAATTGCCCGAAAATTACCGCACGGTCCTCCATCTCCGATTCTTTGAAGGCCTCACGCTCTCTAAAATTGCAGAGGAGATGAAGATCAGCCTAGGCAATGCTAAGGTCCTTCAGCACAGAGCCCTTAAAAAAGCCGCAGACCTTTATGCTAAACTAGCCCCTCAACCATGAACCAAGATCCCTCCAAACTCGAATCTGAACAAGCCACTGCTTTAGATGAGCAGCTGGATGATGCCGTAGAAAATCTTTTGCAAAATAAAAGAAATTCAGGACATCCTCTCACGGCTTCCCTTGGTATGGCTTTGCGCTTAAAACTGTCTAAAGAAAAGCCCAAACTCCGGGCTGACTTTGACTCCATGACGGAGAAAATGCTGCTGAAAGAATTTGCCCAGCTCCCCCGTCAAAGTTTTTGGCAGGCCTTTTGGAAGCCCGTATCGGCAGGATTGGTTTTTGGGGCCCTTTTTCTTGCGGTGCTCAGTCCCCTCTTTTTAGATGCCCCTTCTTCGCAAACGGTAGCAGAGATCCAAGATTTTGAAGCCTTAAGTGAAGCGGAGGTCTTATTGGGGTCCCTTCCCGCAGATGCCAAAACGGAAGAGGGAATCCCCATCACAGAACTTCGCTTGGCCCTGCATGAACTGAGTCTGCTTCGCCAAAAGGCTGATTTGAGCTTGGACGAAGAAGGTGAGCCTGGAAGCTTTCCTCACACAGAACTCCGAGACAATGCTTTGGAAATCATCGTGGAAGAAAATCGTCTCGTGGCCATGGTGGACATCACGGTAGACATCGGCGGCTTTGCGGATAAAGTTTCGGAGTGGCCCATCAGCAATGCAGAAGTCGATTATGAAACGCATGCGATGGCGGTGAATGGATATAAAAATCACGCAAAAGCTTGGGACGAAGCCACTATGCTTTGGGCGCAAAGCTTAGTCTCTGATCTGAAATAGACAATAAATCACTGGCAGTGTAACCCCCTGCAACAACTTAGGCATAATAACCCAAGTCGTTTATGTCTATCCTTTCTCGACGTGAAGCCCTTATCGGCCTCACCGGCCTCTTGAGCGTGACCGCTCTTCCTCACCCTGTGCTTGCAGCAGAGCGCCATAAAACTCGCCAGGCCATCGCGCTACCTGACTTCTCTCGCTATACCCATCCTAGTTTTGGGCGCAAGCAGCACGAGGAATTACACCCTCGTATTGAGCGAGAGTATGGCTTCTCTCAAGAGCCTGGCCTCACTCGTTGGAATTCAAATCCTTCTCGGGTCTATGTGAACGAGCCTGCTGGAGAAAGCATCCATATTACCGGAATTCATCTAGAAGAGGATTACACAGAAATGATCTGGGTGCTTGCCCCCGCCTACACCAATCAAGAGGGCAAACAGGTGTTTGCGCACGTTCCGTTTGAACATCAACATACTAATCAGGCTGAATCATTTGAAAGGATCCAGGGGCGGGTGACGGCACGGGTCAACGGCGCTCTTTTAAAAGAAAATGACAGCGATTTTTTTGTAGCCGAGCCGGAAGACGACCATATTGCCTGGAATCCCGGAGAAGAACCTCTGGTTATGCGTGTTCGTTACACCCCGGGTTTTGCCCAAGATGGGGAGAGAGCGCTCATGGTTTACTGGGGATTTGTGGATGAAGCCGATCGTGTAAAAGCAGAAGGTCAACCTAAGAACTTTGCTCTTCTTGGAGCCTTAAATGCCCATCTTCGTCCGCAGGCACTGGCTAGTGGTATGCCCAAAATGCTTCCACAGCTTGCGCATCCTTTTCTCATCAACCCTATGAATCGTAACAAGGTGGCGGACTTATACAAAGAGCTCACTCACGAGAAGCATCCTCATGCTTAAGGCTCTGGTCAAAAATCCTGGCCTTTGTTAAGCTGGAGACTCTTTTCTTTACGCATGTCTCAATTCATCATCCAAGGAGGAATTCCTCTCAAAGGGCTTGTGCAAGTTGGCGGCTCCAAAAATGCCACTCTTCCCATTTTAGCCGCTAGCATACTCGCCAGTGAAACGGTGACTTTGCATAATGTTCCTGACATCTCCGACGTGCATGCTTTTCTAGAAATTCTTTCCAGCCTTGGAGCGGAGCTTAGTTTTACCCCAGCTCTTCCTCATCAAACCGGTGGGACGGTCACGGTGAATCCTGTTGGGCTTCATGCCTCCACTATTGATCCTCATTTGGTGAAACACATGCGCGCGTCGATTTTGTTATTGGGCCCTTTATTGGCTCGTTTTAAAGAGGTGGAATTGGCCTACCCGGGAGGATGTGTGCTCGGCAAACGCAGTGTTCATGCCCATGTGCATGCCATCACCGCTTTTGGCGCTGAACTCATTGAGAGCCAGGATTCCATCCACTTCAAAGCGAAAGAGCTGCATTCCGCTAAAATCATCATGGCGGAGGCCAGTGTGACGGCTACCGAAAATGCTTTGATGATGGCTGTATTGACCCCGGGCACGAGTGAAATCCGTTGGGCCGCTATGGAGCCTCACGTCCAAGACCTCTGCCATTTTCTTGTATCCATGGGCGCGCAGATTGAAGGTATTGGAACTCACACGCTCATCGTCCATGGAGGATGTCCTCTTGGGGGCACGAACTACACGATCACTCCTGATTATCTTGAAGCGGGAACCTTTATTCTGGCGGGACTTCTGACTCAAGGGCAAATCACCGTCAAAAACTGCCCGATTGACCATTTAGATAGCTTTTTTGAAAAACTGGAAGAAGTGGGTGCCCAGATTAGACGAGGCCCCAAAGATGGACTGCCTGAAAATACCGTTGAAGTGCTGCCCAGCCCCCAACTCCATGCGATTGAAAAGCTTCAAACCTCTGTATTTCCGGGATTCCCAACGGATCTTCAAGCTCCTTTCAGCGTGCTGCTGACTCAATGTACGGGGCAGAGTAAAGTTCATGAAACTTTGTTTGAAGGGCGTCTGAATTATCTTCCGGAACTGGAAAGAATGGGAGCAAAAGTGGAACTGCTCAACCCTCATCAAGCCATTATTCTTGGCCCTAGCCTTTTGAAGGGAGCGCGCATCGTCAGTCAAGACATCCGGGCGGGGGCGGCTATGGTTTTGGCGGCGCTTTGTGCGGAGGGGGAAACGGAAATCAGTGCCGTTGATTACATCGACCGTGGCTATGAAAAACTGGATGAAAAACTTCGAACCCTTGGCGCAAAAATAGAGCGAATCCAAGAATAAAAAAATCCCTCCTCTCCTGATTCAAATTCAAGAGATACTCTTCCCATTAAATCCGTCCTCAGCACATTTATCCCCAGTTGATTTGCTGTTTTTAAGGTACTAGGACTGGGATGCCCATAGCTGTTCCCCGTTCCGCACGAAATCACCATTGTCTCGGGGCTGACCGCCTCTAAAAATATGGCGGTGCTGCTGGTTTTTGACCCGTGATGCCCGGCTTTCAAGAGTTGTGCCTCTAAAAGCTCTTCCTCCCCATAAACGTTCACGAGCTCCGCTTCCACCTCTTGTTCAGCATCTCCCATCAGTAAAACCGATGGAGACTCTTCGCCCTTTTTCATTTCCGCTTCCCATGTGGCCTTCATCACCACAGAGGCATTGTTCACGTTGTCCATTTTCGTGCCCGTCATGGGATTAAAAGGGTAGAGAACATCCAAGCTCAAAGCTCCAAAGCTAAAATCCATCCCTGCTTCCGCAAAATAGACCTGCAGATTTTCTTCCACTAAGGTTTCCATGAAGACTTCATACTCCTCCGTTTCGTAAGCCGGTCCACTGAGCAAGACGGCAGCCACATCAAAACGCTCTAGCACCTCAATCAATCCCACCACATGATCCGCGTGAGGATGGGTGAGAACCAATAAATCAATTTCCCTAAAAGCGGGCGGTAAGGCTTCTCCCAACTCAGTCAAAACCTGAAGATCGGGGCCGCCATCAATCAATATGTGATGGTCCTGTGGAGTGATCAGCACAATGGCATCTCCTTGCCCCACGTCTAAAGCTTCGATGCGGAATCCCTGGCTCATTCTTCCCAAGGAAACGGCCATAAACAAATCCAATAGGGCTAATGTGGCCAAAAAAAACCGTGCGCTCAAATGATTTCCCATGCACGCATTTTAGGATGAAGCTTGGTTCTGCGCTAAAGCTCCCCTAAAGCATCAGGAATAAATGCGTTGTTCGCGTTCCAACAACGTATTTTTCATACGGAAACTTGCAGAGTAAATATCCACCAGCAGAGCTGGTGGCATTTTAGGAAGCCCCTAAAAGGGGCTAGACGGGCTTTAGTTCCAATTCAGATCTAGCTGTGGTCCATCGTTGAATTTGTCTTTCTTCCACTGATCCTGCACATACTTGATGATCTGCTCCCGATTAATTCCCACCGTGGAAACAAAGTAGCCACGACTCCAAAAACTCTTTTGCTGCAAGTTGCTACGCCGTCCAAATTCTAAGTGTAGCCTGATTGCACTCTTCCCTTTGAGAAAGCCCAATATCTCAGCTACGCTTGCTCGCGGTGGAATGGATAAAACCATGTGTACGTGATCTGGCGTTGCATTACCTTCGATCACTTCTACACCTTTCCGCTTCGCAAGCTCTCTGATGATCTGGCCTACTCTCCTTCGAACAGGTCCAAAGAGAGCTTTCTTGCGATATTTCGGCACTATCACCACGTGATACTCACATTTCCAAGTAACGTGGCTTTGTTCTGCATGAATAAAAGTTTCCATTTTTAAAAAGGTTATTTGTAAATAACCCCTTCTGAGGCTTCCAACGCCACTGTACACCCCGTACACGGTTTAACCTTTCGAGGTCCCACCAGCATAGCTGGTGGATTATGAATTGTTATTTATATCATTTTACTATAAAATAACTAAGTAAAAACTTTATATTTACTATTGAAAATATATGTCTACTGTTTTCTTCAAAGTCACTCCTACCCAAGATAGAGAGATTAAAAAATTGATGTCTGACGAGGGTTATACCAGCAAAGCTGAGTTTTTCCGCTTTCTTTTAAAATTTTACAAGTATCAAAAAAATCAATTTCCTAACGACATCGCAAAAGAAAGCATGGAACTGAAGCAGATTTTGTCGCGCTTGGAGAGGGAAGGTAAACTGAAAGACAACTTAGACGAAACTTTTGCAGAACTACAAAATCAAAATAACAGCGCACTTCCTCAGCCAAATGAAGGACCGTGTGAAGAAAGACGCAAAACTAGCAGAAAAGCTTAAGCTTGCATTAAGGCATTTCTCAAAAACTCACGCCATCTCCTTAGGCCAATCCATCTATAAAATACGTATCGCAGGATTGCATAAGGGCAAATCAGGTGGATATCGGGTTTACCTCCTTGAAGAAAATCCCTATCTAGTTCCTCTAGTTATTTTTTCGAAATCGGAACAATCCACTCTCAGCGATAAAGAACTCAAAGGACACATCAAAGCAATCAAAATTGAGTTGGCCTTGGGCCTCAGCTAATCTTTTTTTCTTGTGACAAAGCCAGCTCCTGCTAGCGCGAGTGGCACAAAGAGTAGTAGTTCAGGACCTGCTTCGGGGAGCGTGATGGTCGTTAGAATCCCTTCGGACTCATTGCCATTTTCATCCACGGCGGTCACTTTAAAGCTGTAGGTTTCACCTGGAGTGAGCTCGTCCACAGAATACTCCTCTGTGCTTGCGCTCAAGCTGATGGCGTCATCAAAATCCTTATTAGCCCCCATGCTTTGGTAGAGCAAATATTTAGCAAGATCTCCTGCACTGTCTACACTGCCTGTCCACGTTAAGAGTACAGCGCTTTCATCCGTCACTTCCGCGAACAGCTTGGTGATGTCTTCGGGAGCGATTAGATCTTCTAAATCGATGGTTTTGATGCTGAATTCCACTTCGCGATTTTCAAGAGTCAGCTTGTCTCCTCCTTCATTGAGCACACTCTCTTCCATGCTTAATATATAATCAAATCCAGGTTCGAGATCTTCCGTGATCAAGGTGACTTGAGTGGCATCTTCTTCAGAAACACTCACAGCCAGCACTTCTATTTCCTCAGTGGCATCATCGGCGTTTTGGATGGTGAAAGAACTCACGTCCACATAGCCCAATTTTTGACTGAAGAACAAAATCAGTTCGTTGCTTTCGTCATTTTCCACTCTCTCGACTTTAAAATCTTCATCGCTAGAGTCCGAGTTAGAGGAGGCTTCTACCGTGATGGTTGAATTGTCGTCTGTTTTTTCAAGGGAGCTGCCCGTGAAAAGGGCGGTATCGGAAGTTCCACTGTCCACAGGATTGCCTGCCGCATCGGAAACTTGAATTCCAGCGGTGAGTAAATATTGAGCCCCTGCAGTTTGTTCAGCAGTGACCAAGAATACCGTTTTAGAATCTTCTTGGGAAACATAGGCGCTGAGTACTTCAATAAAAGTTCCGTCACTGGATTCTAAAGCAAAAGCGCTGGCCCCCTCCGTTGGGAGAAGAACCGGTTCTGAAAACTCAACGGCCACCAAGGTATTACTCACGGCCTCGGCATCGGTGACCATCGGACCTGTAAAATCTCCTACATTGGAAGCTTCGGGTGTCCCTTCGACTTCGTTTGAAAAATCTTCCGATTCATTTCCGTCTTCATCGTAAGCTTTAACGGCAAAATAGTAGGTCATGCCGTTGGTTAAGCCGGTGACTACGGTCGTGGTTTTATCTCCCACGTCATTGTCGCCCAAATTGTAGGCTTTTTTTAGCTCGTAGGATTCAAGACCCATATAGACTCTGTAGCCGTCTACACCGGAGTCATCTGTGGCTGCGTCCCACATCAAGGTGACCTGCGCATCGCCCGGGAAGAGTTGAAGATTTTCAACATCCGAAGGACCTGTGGAGGCATCGTCTAGAATCACTTCCGCCGAAACCATCGTGCCCGACCCTAGTAGACTTACAAGGGTTGCCAGCATGATGCTCCGAGCGAGGAAGCGGGATGAAAAGCTAAGAAAATTGGCCATACGTGAATGTGTTTATTTTAATTTTTATTGAGAGGGGGATTCGTTTGAGGGTTGAGATTGTTTTAGAGCTTTTTCCATCTCGTCCTCTACTTCTTTTACTTCTTTTTTTTCTGGTGCCGCATTGATTACTTGGTTAATTGCGTTTATCGGATCTGTAGGAGATGCT
>CAZHKJ010000046.1:0-4663 GCA_964533115.1 uncultured Candidatus Peribacteria bacterium
ATGAATTAATGCGAAAAAACTTGCCAATGGAGTGCATAAATCCTTAAGCTAGAGTCATGGATCAAGAATTTCAGGTTTATGAAGGGATTTTGTTCAATCCTGTTTCAGGAGAAGTCATTCTGGACGGAGTCCTTGTGCTTCAAAACGGTGTCACGATTTTTGCGGGTTCCAGGGTGCAGTTGAATGAGCAGGCGGACTTGAGTGCCCGTGTTCAAGCCCTCTTGCAAGGACGAGCTGTAGAAGCCAATACCGAGAGAGTTTTTATTCCTGGCTTTTCGGACACCCACACGCATGTTTTTCAACCTGAAGGTATCCCGGGGGTTTTGATCGAGAATAAGGCAGGAGAGGGGCAGAAGCCAGATTTTCAAGGATGGTTGCCTGAAACCCTTAAATTTGAGACCGCTATTCGTCAAAATCCTGAACGGGCGAGAGAAATCGCCGCCTATCGATTTAAAGAGTATATCCGTTACGGGATCACTTCTTCTTTGGAGTACACCACCAGTTCCATTCCTGCGCTTCGTATTGTTTTAGAGGAGGTGCAGAACGCAGCTTTGCAGGGGCGAGTGAAGGCCGGTTATGTCGCCATGGATCAAGGAGTGGATTTTATTGAAGGCGTAAATTTGGAGGTGAATAATGAGAAGGATCAAGAGGCTCTTATTCAAGAAGTGCGTGCATTGATGGAGGAATTTCCCGGTCAAATCGTGCTTATTGATCGGTTTACACTGGCCGTTTCCAGTTCTTACCGCCGAAAGTGGGTGGCTCTGGCCAAAGAGAAGGGTGTGCTTTTTGAGACGCATGCCGGAGAATCTCAAGGGGAGTTTGAAATTCATCAATCTTTGTATCCTGGCCGTGGGATGCTGCAAGTTTTGCTCGATGATGGGGTTTTTGATTCTGGAATGAAAGTAGGTCTTGCTCATGCGATCCATTTTACTCCTGCAGAGCTTGATATTATTCGACGAGCCGTATCGGGTGGAGTGGAAGTTTTTGCTCGTTTGTGCCCGGATTCCAATGGAAATTTGGGTAGTCATCTATGGAATGGGGCTTATGTTCCTATGAACGTTGAAGGCTTGTTGAATGCAGGGGCCATAGTCACGCTTGGAACGGACAAAGGGGCAGGTACAGGATGGAGTATGGCGGCTGAAGCTCTTAAAGAGCGTGGACGTTTCCATGCCGGTCGTGCTCCAACGGAATTGGAATTGCTTCGAATGGCCACCACGAATGGGTCTGGAAGCTTGGGACTTTCAGATGGATGGAAGCTCGGTGAGAAGGCTAACTTTATTAGTGTGAATTGTTGGAGTCCTCATTGGTCGGTGGTGGAAACAGATCGTCGTCTCACTCCAGAGCAGCTCGCGGCTCGTGTGCTACGCTGGGCCCAAGATCCCGATCGCATTCGAGACGTGATTGTAAATGGGAATAAACTTAAATAAGTTTAGCCCTTTCTTTAGTAAGGCTTAAAAATCTTTGCCCGGTTTTTCCCGTGGGGTTCCATTCGGTTTTTTTCCCCGAAGTGAAGCTTAGAATGGCTTTATCCCATCGTTCTAAAGTGGTGCTGTCGGCAACGTGTAGGCCAGTACTGTCTTGGTACCAGAGTTCCAGCACGGTGGCCCGTAGTGGGAAGGGGAGTTTGGAATAGGCGGTTCGAGAAAGCCCTGTGTTTTCATCGAGAAATTCTTGCATGAAATCTCGAGCCATGGTTTCGAGCATTTTTTGAAGATCCAACCAGTAATCTTTTTGACTTTGCCAGCGTTCGGCCAGTCCTGGATAGGCCTGCGGGTAAGCCTTGCTTAAACTGGGGATGATTTGATGGCGCAAAAAATTTCGAGCTAGGCTTTGGTTTTCATTGCTGGGGTCGTCGTGGTAGGGAATTTTGTGATGACTGAGGTAGGCGTCGATTTCCGCTCGTGAGGTGTAAAGGAGAGGTCGAAGCAGAGGAGGGTGGAGATCTGCTCGGGCGAAGGACATGCCGGAAAGGCCTTTGACTCGTGTTCCACGTAAAAAATGCAATAGCATAGACTCAAAATCATCATCCTGATGATGTGCGGTGACCAGGCATTGTGCTTGATATTTTTCCGCGACTTTTGCAAAAAATTCATAGCGTTTTTTTCGCCCCCATTCTTCCAGATTTCCGCTGCGTGGGGCTTTTGGGCTGAATAGTTCAAAGGGGAGCTTCCATTCTTGGGCTATTTGTTGGACAAATTCAGCATCTCTCTTTGCCGTGCTTCGAAGGCCGTGGTTCACGTGCGCTACAATCAAAGTGAGATCCTTTCTTTGTTCGTGTAAGGCATGAAGGAGAGCCATGGAATCTCTTCCTCCCGAAACGCCAATCACAAGAGTCGCTTTGGGGAGAATCGGAGTGCTGTCTAAACGGAGTTTCATGGCAAGATTTTTAACTTTATTCTTCGATAGGATTTTGACTGAGGGTGATGGCCAATTCCATGTTGTCATCATCCGCCAGCTTATTTTTGATGGTTCGGCCACACTTTATGCATTCATGCAAGAGAATAAAACCTTTTTTTCCCGATTGAGTGAGGCCAATGGGCTTCATCAATGCCTGGCAAGGGGAGGCTCTATCCCCTGGAAATACCGCATCCAGATGCCGAGAGGTGAGGCAATGCTTGCAATGATTTCGGCAGCTCCCCTTTTGAGGAGGGACTTCTTTGCCGCAGTTTCCGCATTGAAAAGCTTCGTTGATGACGTTAAAATTCATGCCTGAAGCCTAGCTCATCACGCCACGATGGACAATACTACTCCCGTCACTTACGAGGTTCCTCGTTCACGTCTTCTACCGACGCTCATCCTCTTCATTTTTATTTTGTGTCTTTTCTACACCTTGTTTTTGGTGTTTCAACGAGCTGGCTTGAAGAGTTCTGTGGAGGATTTGGTCGCGGAAAAGTCGAATGTGGAGCGTAAAATTGAGGTTTTGAATGATCAACAAATTCAAGAGTTATTTGCCGCGCAAGAGCTTAAAAATAAATTAGATGAAAACACTTTACGTTGGTCTGGGGTGCTGAATAATTTACAGGCGCTCACTCCGGTTAATGTGTTTTTGAGCAATTATGCATTGAATGAGGATTTTTCCATCACTTTGAGTGGCTTTGGGGATGATTATGGTTCTGTGGCGGATTTGATTTCGGCCATGTCTGAAAGTGATGATTTTCAAGGTCCTTTTGTTCCCTCTGTTTCTCAGGGCAGTACTAGTGATGGGCAAAGCGTCGTCAGTTTTTCTATGACGGTTACGCTTGCTGGACAATCCTCTGAATGATTTAACCCTTTTGCATGAAATCCGGACAGTCTTCTCAGCTCGTTTCTATTCTCCTGCTTTTTCTTGTGATTGTAGGGGTGACTGTTTTTGTTCTCCCCATGCGTGAGGAAATGACTCAACTTCAGCTTGAAAAAACCACGCTGGAGGCAGAACTTCTTGAACTGGATGCGCGCTACATGGCCTTGGATGAGCTGTCTAAAAAAGTCTCACAAAGTGAAACCACTAAACTTTCTCTCTTGCGAGCGCACCCGGTAGGCTACGAGCAAGATCAACTGATTTTAGATCTCACCAATATGGCCGAAGAAGCGGGCTTTAGTTTGAATGTTTTGAGCTTTTCTCCAGGTTTGAGCGAAGAGTATGGCAAAACATTGACGGTTGCCACGAACATTACCGGATCTTATGACCAGATGATCCGTTTTTTACAAAGTTTGGAGTCGGCGGATCGACTCATGCGTGTGATTTCTATGAATGTGCAACGTTTAACGGCTTCCAGTGTGGCCTTTAATTTGCAGATTGAAGCTTACTACCAATAAGATCGTATGCCTCAAACAAATCCACTTTTGTTGAAGCCATCAGAAAAAGAGGTCACCGTTGTTTATGGGCTTTACAACTCTTCCGCTCAGCCTTTTTCGGTCCGTTTTCAGGATTTTTTTATTGATCGTAAAAAAGTGAGTGTTCAAGAGAAATCCTACTTTTATCATTTGATGGGGGTGATGTTGGATGCGGGAATTCCTATTATGCGTGCCCTGAAAGTGCTTTCTAAAAAAACTGAAAATCCTCGTTTTGCTCGCATCATTAACACTTTGGCTTATGATGTGGAGCGGGGAAAATTGGTGAGCCAGTCGATGTCTAAATTTCCGGATGTTTTCCCGGACTCAGAAATTGGAATTGTACGCAGTGGGGAGACGATTGGGAATCTGGCTCGTCTGCTTTTTAAATTGGCCAAACAAACCCAACGCTCTCATCAGCTTTATTTGAAAGTGCGTGGGGCTTTGATCTATCCCACTACGGTTTTAACCGCACTGCTTATTTCAGGAGCTATTGTTGTTCGTGTGGTGATTCCACGTATTGACGAGTTCTTTACCCAAGCCAATTTTGAGATGCCCTTCATCACTCAAATGGTTTTGCTGGTGGGACGAGTGGTGGTCAATTTTAGTTGGCTCCTCGTTATTGTGGCTGTTTTCTTGTTTTTATTAGGGACCTTTTATGTGAATACGGCATCAGGCAAGCGTCGCTTTCATCTCTTTTTACTGAATACGCCTTTCTTTAGTGATGTGGTTCGTAAACTCAATGTGTCTCGTTTTGTACAATTGCTTTCTTTGCTGATTGAAGCGGGAGTGCCTATTCATGAAGCTATTCGTATTTCCAGTGGAGCCATGACGAATCTTTTATATCAGGACT
>CAZHKJ010000046.1:4673-9021 GCA_964533115.1 uncultured Candidatus Peribacteria bacterium
TTCTTAAATGGTCTTCGTGCCGATGTGGAAAGAGGGGAAAAAATTGCTGAGAATCTTGCGGAGGCGCCTTTTCTTTTTCCTGAGACGGTGGTGGCGATGATTTCGGTGGGAGAAAATTCGGGACAGCTTTCGATGATCGCTGAAAAACTAGCCGTGCATTATGAAGATGAAGTGGAAAGTTCTTTGGAAACCTTTACGACTTTATTGGAACCCATTGTGATTGTGATTGTGGGGGTGGCGGTTGGTATTTTGGCACTGGCTTTGCTCGGTCCAATTTTCTCTTTATCCACCTTGATTTCCTAATGAAATCCTTTCGGTCTAAGGCCTTTACCCTTTTGGAAGTTCTTGTTGTGATCACCATCATTGGGGTGCTTACTTCTCTTTTGGTGCTTAACTTTCAAGGGGTTCGAGCCAAACAAGAGTTGGCTTTGTTGGCGGATCAAAGTCAGGCCATGCTTCAACAAATGCAGTCTGAGGTGAGAGGGGGAAAAGTTTTTTTTGAAGCGGACGAAGAAGCTTCCTCTGCCGTTTATTTGTGCCAGGGGGCTTTTTTTGAAGCGGGCAGTAGGCCACTTTTAGCCACGGCGTCTTATGATGCCGATGAAGCCCTGTGCGACATGAGTACTTTGCAAACAGAGCCTTACGGGATTTCTACAGGAGCGGCCAGTGTGGCTACTTTAACGGTAGATGGCGTGGATTATGCGGATCAGGGGATTTATGTGCTCTTTAGCCCCCCCGAAGCGGCATTGATTTTTTATGATGGGCTCAACTCTTTTGAAGGGGAGGGGGAAATGACTTTTCAAAGCAGCCTAGGCGAAATTTCTGAATCCCTAGTGCTTACCCTTTCTTCTCAGGTGGATCTTGTTTATTTATCTACTCTTATTCTTGAAACGACCGATGAAGAATAAAGCCTTTACTCTCATTGAGACTTTGATCGCCATTACCCTTACCACGGTAGTGATTACGGCGGTGACGGGGTTGATTTTGACGACTTTAATGGCGAACACTCGTAACACACGTACTTTACAGGCGACTTTTTTAGCCCAAGAAGGTCTTGAAGCGGTTCGTTACATGAGAGACTCCAATTGGTTGCAAAATTATGCTTGGAATTCAGCGGCTGCTCTTTGGGGGCAGAGTTTTCATGTGGATGCCGATATGCCTGAGCGTACTTTGTATTTGGTGAATGAAGTTTGTTCTGGGGAAGGCCCTTGTTTTTCTTTGTCCACTCTTGAGGAAGAATCTATAGTCACTTTGGATGAAAATGTTTCCTTTTCCCGTGCATTGACTTTTTTAGCGGTTGAAGATGAAAATAATCCTGGAGCTTATCGAGAGGATACCGTGCAAGTCACGTGCACCGTGACTTGGGATGAACGGGGGAATGAGCGCTCGCTATCTTTATCCACTTATCTGAGCAATTGGGAATGAAAGCTTCTCCTCGTCCGGCGTTTACTCTGATTGAGATGATCATTGCCATCACGATTTTTACCATTTTTATTGGATTTTCCATTTCCTCTTATTTGACTTTCCATCGGGCCGATCAGGAAGCCTTAGTGACCCGCACCTTGATTATGTCCGCACAGAGCATGATGAGTTCTCTTTCAGATTCCATCCGCGAAAGCGCGATCGCTTATGATGAATACAGCGCCGTTAGTGGGTCCAATGGCCTGGATTTAGGCGTTTTTGACTTTGATGGTCTTTCCGTGACGGATGCGATCAATACTCATGAACTGCATTTATGGAGTGCGGATGGTTTAGTCCGGACGGTTTATTTTTGGGACAGTGAAGCTCAAACACTGAGTATGCAAAGTTTTGATGTGGACGGTAAAGCCCTCGATGAAGCCGTTCTTTTGCACTCGGATGCCTTGAGGGTGAGCTATGCCAATTTTCGTATATTCCCCAGCCAAAATCCCTATGAGTATAGAACTGAAGATGAGCTTCAATATCAACCCTTTGTAACCGTGAATTTGACCTTTTCTATGCCTGGACGGGTCCGAGAGGAGCTCACTTTTGATTTGCGTACTTCTGTAACCACTCGTTTTTACCAATGATCTTTTTAGGCTTTCAGCATCGTCTTTTTTCTCCTCGTGAAGCGAGTGCCTTGCTGCTCTCTTTTTTTCTGATGAGCATGCTCATTTTAGTGGCGGTTTCGGTTTCTATTTTGGTGATTCGAGACATGGCTACGGTACGCACCATTGTGGGAGGGGTTCAGGCTTATTATGCCGCCGAGGGTTCTGCAGAGTTGGGTTTACATAGCTTAAAACTCAGTTTGCCGGGTTATGAACCTGCCTTTGATGCCTTGGTTTTGGCGAATAGTTCTACGGCTGAGCTGCAAAGTTCCGCTCGTGGGATTTTGATTCCTTGTGAAGATCAAGGAGAAGAGTGGCGGGCTTTGGCTCAAAATGAGTCGATTCAAATTCCCTTGTTTGCTCAAGTGGATTCCAGCGGTCTGGTGGAAGATGTGGATGATTTTTATGTGGAATTTTATATTGGAGATGAGGAGGGCAAGGTGACTTTCCCTCCCGATACAGATGTGCTTCGTTGGAAGATTTTGGGCTTAACAGGCTCAAATACCGAAGCTATTTCGGAATATATTCGTTTGTATACTTATAATGGAGCGGGGGCTTCAGATACAAATCCCACTTTTTTTGGAACCGATACCGAGGCTTTGGGGAACATGCCCGATGGCTATTCGAATGGAAAATATTATCAATCGGGCGGTAACTTTCAAATTTATCCTATCAGTAGCTTTTTGAGTTCACACGAAACCAATTATTTGGTTCTGACCAATATCGCTACTCGTTCTAATGAGAACACCTTATTTTTTCGTTTTCATGCCACGGGTAGTGTAGAAGGGGTTTGTGAGTATGCAGAATTGGCTTCTACGGGCTTTTCTACGTATGGCAGTGCTCAGCAGGAATTGACCACTTATGTGAAAGAAGGAGAGAGTTTGCCCGTCTTTGATTTTGTGATTTACCATACGGAAGAGGAGATCGGTTTAGAGTTGTCCCCTTATGTGTCCTTGCCCGATGGGGTGAGCTTTGGGGAATAAGCTCTCGCAAGAAATTATATTGACATAATGTCAACTCCACGCAATTATACAGGTGTTTGCTCTTAACAAACTAAAAATGGATGCTGCTCCACTAAGACCAATAGATGCGCCTGTTTCTCCGGATGCTGTTCGAGATTTTTTAAAGAGATTATCATCTGAAAATGTGCATGTGAATTTAGGGGATAGAGTTGTAGAGCTTTGTGTTATTTTCCCTGACCTTTCTCAGCCGAACATTTGTGATGTTGGTGTGTATGAGTTATCAAACCCCCTTGGTGGGGCATGCATCGATCTTGCAGAAGGTGTGTGCAAGAATGCTTTAAGTGGTGAGACGTTTCAATTTCAAGGAATGCCTTCCTTAGAAGATCTTGTAAGATTTTCTCTCGCTGGATCAAAGAATTCCAAGCCAAATCCAGCGATTGTTGGGCATGCTCAAGAAGTTCAAGGTGCCGTAGCAGGTGCTCTTCTTTAAGAGCTATAGCTCTTCGCTTCTCAAGGCCATTGGCCTACTGGCTTTTTTTCCTTTATAGTGTAGGCCCGTTTCTTTTTAAACTATGGCGCCATTTTATTTGACCACAGCGATTGCTTATGTAAATGCTGGCCCTCATATGGGGCATGCTTTGGAGCTTTGTCAGGCCGATGCATTGGCGCGTTATCATCGAATGATTGGAGATGAAGTACGATTTTTGACGGGGACGGATGAACATGGATCGAAGATTGCTCAAGTGGCTAAAGAACAAAATTTAGAGCCCCAGGCTTTAGCTGATAAAAACGCCGCTTTATTTGAAGAGATGATTCAGGGCTTCGGAGCCAGTAATGATGACTTTATTCGTACGACGGAAGCTCGTCATGAAAAAGGGGCACAAAAAATGTGGTCCATGCTGGAGGCGGCCGGGAAATTGTATGAAAAAGAATACGAAGGCAAGTATTGTACGGGATGTGAAGCCTTTATTTTGGAGAAAGATTTGCTCGAAGGGAATTGTGCCATTCATAAACGAGCTCCTGAGGTATTAAAAGAGAAGAATTTTTTCTTTAAGCTCTCTGATTATTCTGAAGCGATTCATCAAAAAATCCTTTCTGGAGAACTGCAGATTGTTCCCGAATCTCGTAGGAATGAATTTTTGCGCGTGCTGGAGGAGGGTTTGCAAGATGTGAGCTTCTCACGTCCGACCAGCAGTTTAAAGTGGGGAATTCCCGTGCCAGGTCGTACGGATCAAGTGATGTATGTTTGGTGTGACGCCCTGACTAATTATATTACAGCCCTTGGTTTTGCGGATGAAGTGGAAGGAAAAGAATCCTTAT
>CAZHKJ010000047.1:0-4118 GCA_964533115.1 uncultured Candidatus Peribacteria bacterium
TGAGCAAGGGTTCTAGCCTCGTTTTGCTATGACTTATGACCTTGTTATTGTTGGTGCCAGTTTTGCTGGCCTCACCTTGGCGCACCACCTAGATCCCTCTTTGAAGGTTCTTATTTTGGACATGAAAAAAAGCTTGGATCAGGATATAGAGACTACGGGCTTAATCACCGAAAAAACTTACCTCTTGCTCAAGTCTTTTTTGCCCGAGCTGGATGATTACATTCCCAATCGTGTGACCACTATTGGCGTGATTGCCCCTGATTATGAGCACCACTTTTTCTCGCAGACAGAAAATCCATGGATCTATACCACGGATACTCCTGCCCTCATCCAACGACTTTCTGAGAAATTACCCCCCAATGTTAGTTTAAAAATTCCCGCTCAATTCACCGATTATACTCTAGTAGAAGAGGACGCGTATCCTGTTCATGTGCGTTACCTTAATAAAGGGAATAAAGAGCTTGTTCGTGCACGATTCATTGTAGGAGCGGACGGCAGTCTTTCTCGAGTTGCACAAATCAATCCCAAGCTCTCAAAAAATAAAAAGTTTTTGGCGGGCGTTGAGAAAGTATTTTATGGAAAAATATCTTTAGGGCCAGACCCCGGGCACACGGTTTATCATTTTTGGTTTGGCGAATTTTCTTTAGGTTATGGGGGATGGCTTTCTCCTACCTTGATTAATGGAAAAGCTGCCTTTCGTTTGGGGCTAGCCAAACGTAAAGAAGACTCTAAAGATATTAAGAAAATCAAAGAATTCGTCGATATTTTATGCGAAAAAAAGCTCATTGAGATTGAGCCTGGCACTAAAGAGATACTGACTTTTGGGCATCTGATCCCGATTGGAGGCACCCTTCGACATGTGCACGATTCTCACTCATTATTGATCGGTGATGCGGCTGGCTTTTGCGGAGCTTTTGCCGCTGATGGTATTAAAGGAGCCATTGTATCGGGAATGGTTGCGGCCCAGCTGCTTCCTCTTCACCTCAATGGAGATGGAAAAGCTCTGAATCGTTTCCACTCTGAAATGGAAAAGCATGGACGGCTGATGACTTATTATCGGAAACAGGTTTTTTATCGTTTTATTTGGGAGCGGATGAAATCGAATCGAAGTTTTTTTGCACTCCATCAAATGCTAGCTCGTGAAAAAGAACGATTCCTTCATCAATTCTGTGATAGCAAGGATCGCAGTAAAAGCTTGATCTTTGTGGTTTTGAAATTGAAAAATCTTCCTTCTATTTTTCGCTATGCATGGAGTCTCATCAGAGATTTTTTCATTTGGCGCTGATCTCAACTCAGTTTTTTCTTCATTTCTTCGCGGGCTTCTCCACTGAGACTGGCTTTGTTTTCTTTGATCACAAGCTCCATTTTTCCTCCGCTCACGTAGCTGCCCGCTTCAATATCCTGAGCAATAACGAGGCCTGACGTGATCATCGTATTCGATCCAATTCGAACCCCTGGCATTAAACTCGTTTGCACGCCCTCTCGAATATGACTACCGAAAATAGGCCCCATTTTATTCCGCCCCGTTGCGTGCCCACCGGAAAGAATTTCTTTCTCATCCAAACGTAAATTGGCGCATACCGCCCCCGCCCCAAAGCTCACGTCATCCCCCATCACTGAATCTCCTACGTAGTTGCTATGGAACCAACAATCGTTCCCGATGTAAGTGCGAGCAAGCTCTGTAGAATAGCCCACTACGCAATTCTCTCCAATCATGGATTGACGCACTAAAGCGTTGTTCGCAATGACGGAATTTTTTCCAATGTAAACGGGGCCGATAATACTGGCGTGATCGAAAATCTTTACTCCTTCTTCTATCATTACTTCTCCTTTGATGACGGCCGTTTCTGCAATTTCCACACTCGCATGAATAGACCTTTTCACTCGAGCCAAGGAATGCTCCATTAAATCTAAAATATGCCAAGGATGTTTGATGGGCTGCCAATGTCCTGCGTAAGGCACTGCTTTAAAATGCCGCTGCTTCATTAAATGGGCCAAGGCCAGTTCGTAATGATCGTCTGCCTGAGTACTCACTTTTTTCAGTTCTTCAAAAAGAGCTTTTGGATTTTTATGAAGGTGCAAAACAATGTTCACTAAATCAGAAGGTTCGCTACCCGGTTTTGGCTTTTCAACGATTCCGAGAATTCGATCTCCCTCTGTTTCCAAATATCCTCCCGGGAAATACTGCTCTACTTTATAAGCTAAGAGGAAAGAATCTCCCTCTTTTTTACTCGCCGCATGAATGCTCTCGTAAGCGGATACTTCCACCACGTCGTTACTGCTGACCACAAATAAATCTTCCTCTCCCACCGCTTCCTCCACGGTGAGCACTGCCCCGGCCATGCCCTCCTCCAGATTTTTTTGTTCAAAAACTTTCAAACTCAATTCTGGGTCTTTCTCCATGTGAAGCGCAGCTAGATTTTTGAGCCGATCTAGGTTGTGCCCTCCTGCGACCAATAAGATGTCTTTAAAACCAGCACAAGCCAAACGCATGATTTGATGCTCAATCAATGTGTATCCAAGGAAAGAGAGGAAATTTTTATCTTCAATGGGTTTAACTCGCCGACTTCGTCCAGCGGCTAAAAGTAGAGTTTTCATGTGCTTAGAGTAGCCATTTCTCTTAAAAAAAGCCATACTTGCTCTGCTGCTCGTGCAAAAAATATGCTAGGGTGGTGGATATATTTTCCTATGCGTACCCTTCCCTTTCTCAATAAAAAATACCAGATCCATATTGATTCGGATGCCGATGAATCGGTATTGGCTGAGATTTTTTCTTTACGTGAATATTTTGTGATTGAAGAAGTTTTGAAAAAGGCGAAAGCGGCTATTTTAGATTTGGGAGCCCATAAAGGATTTTTTGCCTTGTACGTGCGCGCTCTCAATTCAGAAGTGCCTATTTATGCTTATGAACCGGAAGAAGGCAATTTTCGTGCACTCAAAGAACATTTGCTGCTCAATAAAATCAGCAATGTATTTCCTAAAAACAGTGCTTTAGCTGAAGTCGAAGGCATGGCCACCCTCCATGTGAGTGAAGATTCTCACAACCATTCTACGGTGGTCGTGCCCGGGGTGATCAATGACCGAAAAGTGAATGCCATCACCCTTGAACGGATTTTTAATAAAATTCAGCATTTTGATCTGGTTAAAATGGATATTGAAGGAGCGGAATTTGCGATTTTACTCACGGCTCCCGATTTTGTTTTTGAACGCTGTCCCGCTTTCTTTTTGGAGTACCACCAATATGCTCCTCATATGCAAGCGAGCTTTTTAAAAAAACTTTTCGAAGATAAAGGCTTTAAAGTGAAGCTCTATCCATCGAAGTACGATAAAAAAATGGGCTTTTTATGGGCACAGAAAGCGCCCTAATTGTCTCATAGTCGTTTCAGCATCAGGCAAGGGTTTAAGGTGGAAAAGGTTTCTTACGAAGCGTATTTCCAGTTTCTACGAGGGACAGGAGATCTCTTGCGAGACCGGGACTCTCATAGGAACAGTCTGTCTGATCCTTTTTCTTTCCAGACAAGATCCCTTTGGAAAGATGAGGTATCAGTGCCCCTTAACTCTTTGGGAAGAAGGAAAGAAGCAGGCTTACTAGGGCTATGAAACTTAGGGCGCATTGGGCAACAAAGAAGGCGTGGGGATAATCGAATAAATTCGTATCTCACGATCTTTGCGACCCGGTTGACACTAAGTTTCAAGCGGTTGGACGGCTAGGTCCGTACGTATTTTCAATGAACATCATATTAGTATATCACCAATTGAAACTTTTTACAAGCGTGTTATTCTTCATTCATTCTAAGTCTCTTATTTACCCTCTTCTATGCCGCTCCCTACTGGTTCTAACCCTTACGTCACGCTTTCGCATGAACTTTTGCATGAACGTAAATATGTGAAATTTTTCCGTGATGAACTTAAAATGGGCGCGCTCATGAAAGATTACAGCTACATCCAAGTGGATGATAGCGTAGGCATTGTTGCTCTTAATGAGCGGAACGAAGTCGCTCTTGTGGGCCAATGGCGCTACCCCATTCGAGAATACCGATGGGAAATTCCAGCCGGCATGAGTGAAGCAGGGGAAACAGCTCTTGAAAATGCCAAACGAGAACTCAAAGAAGAAGCGG
>CAZHKJ010000047.1:4181-8955 GCA_964533115.1 uncultured Candidatus Peribacteria bacterium
CCTACCAAATGGATGGATCCAAAATGGATCAAAAAAATCACCTCTTTTTAGCGCGGGGTCTGAGTGTGGGCGAAAATGCCCCGATGGAAGACGAAGAGTTAATGGTGCGATGGGTGCCCCTCAAGGAAGCCCTCGCTTTAATAGAGGCGGGTGAACTGCGAGATGGATTAACCGTTATTGGGCTGCTTAGAGCTCAATCGTATCTCCATAACTTGGAATCACCACGTCCTTAATGCCATTGTCTTCCATGGCTTTTTTGAGGTCTTCGCAAGCCTGTTCTTCCCCGTGAACAAGAATCAGTTTTTTGAGGCCTTTGATTTTGCTCGCATAATCGAGTAGATCACTTCGATCCGCATGAGCTGAATAAGCGTTCATGATCTTGATTTCCATTCGTACCTCATGAGGCTTGCCAAAAATATTCACCGGATTCACTTTTTCAATGAGTTTTCTTCCCAATGTATTTTGTGCTTGAAAGCCCACGATCACTAAAGTATTGCGATGGTCTTCAATGGAATTATTCAGGTGGTGCACAATACGTCCATGTTCACACATCCCTGATGAAGCGACAATAATACAAGGTCCATTGTGATTGTTGAGCGCCTTCGATTCTTCCACGGAAGTGATGTATTTGAGCTGTTCAAATTTGAAAGGATCTTCTTTTTCGTCGACGAAAAACTTTTGAGTGTCCGCATCCAGATCCTTCATGTGTTTACGAAATACACTTGTTACGTTTACCGAGAGCGGAGAATCTACATAAACGGGAAGTTGAGGCACTGTACCTTCATCCATCAATCGATGAATGGAGTAAATGATTTCCTGAGTTCGTCCCAATGAAAATGCGGGGATCAAAATTTTTCCTCCTCGTGCTGCCGTGGTTCTGATGATTTCGGCCAGCTTTTCTTCGGCTTTTAATATGGACTCGTGCAGACGGTTTCCATACGTGGATTCCATCAGCAAATAATCCGCCGTTTCAATTTGATAAGGATCTTTAATGAGAGGCATATTTTTACGGCCTAAATCGCCGGTGAAAGCAAAGGTTTTTTTCTGCCCGTCCTCTTCATCTTCAATCGTTAAAAAGGTGATTGCTGAGCCTAAAATATGACCTGCTTCACGGAAACACAGTTGGATTTTATCGCTATCAAAAAGCTTCTGACATTCTCCAATATCCAAAGCCTGGATAAGCGGAAATACCGCTTCCGCATCTTTAGAGGTATAAATGGCTTCTACCAATTCCTCTCCTGTTTTCCTCTTTTTTTCGTTCAGCCACTCTACTTCTTTTTCTTGAATATACGCGGAATCCATCAACATGTATTTGAGCAAATCTTCCGTTGCCGTCGTGGTGTAAATAGGCCCCCGATAACCCTGTTTCACAAGGTTCGGTAAATTCCCCGAGTGGTCAATATGGGCATGTGAAAGAATCACAGCATCAATTTCAGTCGGATCAAAATTAAAATTCTTATTTTTTTCTCTTTCCTCGCTACGTCTTCCTTGGAACATTCCGCAATCCAAAAGAATTTTTTTACCGTTGACTTCCAGTATATGCCTGGATCCGGTTACTTCTCTGGCGGCGCCGTAGGAATGAAGTTTCATGATGAGTAGGGTCAAATAATCTGTTCATTATAACAGATTTGACCTCATTTTACAACTCGTTTGATGGAGTGGGTTCTCCTTTATTCACCAGATCGATTTTGATTTCTGTGACGGTGATTTTGGCCTTCCCTCCTTCCACTCGGGGTGCGCTTATTTTGAGCGCGAGTACCAAACCTTTCTGTGTTTCGGTGGACCAATATTGGTCAAAAACAAAATTACCGAGAGAGTAATAAATAGTGGTCCCCTTATAGACTTCGCTGTTTTGAACCACGTGGGGATGCGTCCCCCAAATAAAATCGGCCCCTGCCTCCACCATTTGGTGAGCTTTATTGACCACTGAATCGCGCGCGATCGGCTCATATTCAAAACCCCAATGCACTCCCACAATGAGCGTGTCCACCTGGCTGTCTAAGTCCTTTATACGAGCCGTGACCTCATCCATGTCCATTTTAAAGTCTGTGTCGTTGAGGCCCAAAAAACCAAGAGATTGCCCTTCAAAATCATAACGAATAAAACTGAATTCTCCATAAGAGGTGTCTGGATATCCGAAGGCATCCAAATCCGCTGCGTCAAGGTGATTGTAAGTTTCTGTGAGGCCTTCTCGTGTTTGATTGAAGGTATGATTATTGGCGACTTGCAAAGTGGTAAATCCGACCTTTTTTAAAAGCGTGGCGACTTCTGGCGCGAAGCGAAAAACCATGTCTCCATAAGCCACTTGTTTCTCTACAATGGGCCCCTCGAGATTCCCGAGTACAAGATCCAAATCATCCGTATTTAATGCTGTTTTTGCCGCCTCGAAAATCTGAGGCATATAAGTGAAAGGAAAAAGATCATTGCTTGGATCTTCATCGCCGAGAGCTCGTTCGCGCAAGGTGCCAATATAACGTCCAAGCATCATATCCCCCGTGAGAATAAGATTGATTTCCGGATTTTTAGTGAGAAATTTCTTCTCTTCAATGTCCCATATTCTGGAAAGCAAACTGCTTTTTTGAACAGAGCTTTGAGGAAATAAAGCGGCGAAAATAAGGGAGAAGAATACGACGAAAATCAGGCTGACCATCCAAAATATGTTTTGACGAGAATGCGTGAGAGTCATTTGTGGTAGGTTTTTCCGGCGAGAATGGTGAAAGCCCTGTAGAGCTGCTCCTTTAAAAATACTCGAATCATTTCATGCGTGAAAGTCATTTTTGAGAAAGACAGTCTCAGTTTTGCTTGAGCGATTAATTCCGGGTGAAGTCCGTGAGATCCTCCAATAAGAATTTGAATTTTCCCTTCTCCAAAGTCACGTATTTTTTCGATGTGTTTTGCAAATGCTTCACTGCTGAATTGTAGACCCTGTTCATCTAGGGCAATTAAAAAGGCTCCTGTGTCGATTTTAGGCAGAAAATGCTTTAAATCTTCCTCTTGAACGGCTCGCCTCTCATCTTTTTTAGAAGCCGCCAAAGTCAGCGTTTCCAATTTCGCAAATCCCTTCAATCGCTTTTCATACTCTGCTTCCATTTGCATCAGGGCGGACTCTTTGCTTGCTCCAATTTGAAGAATTTGAATATTCATCATGGACTTATTGTAGAACGTTCTTTGCTTTGCTACAATCACCCCACTATGAAACCTAAAAAAGGCCAAGAACTCACTGTAAGCATCGACCGACTCGTTTTTGGAGGAGAAGGAATCGCCAGTGTTGATGGATTTAAATTGTTTGTGCCCGACACCGTTCCCGGAGATAAAGTCTTAGTCGAAGTACGAAAAGTTCGATCCCATTATGGAGAAGGAAAACGACTCAAGTTGCTTGAAGCCAGCCCTATTCGTGTGCCGGCACGCTGTAAGCACTTTGAAATATGTGGAGGCTGCAAATGGCAATTTTTAGATTATGCAGAGCAAGTCAAAATCAAAGAGCAACTGGTTAAGGACAGCCTGCATCGGCTGGGAGGGCTGGATGAAGCTTTGGTGCTACCGATCATTGAGAATGAAACCCCTTGGTTTTATCGAAATAAAATGGAACTTTCTTTTGGAACCGCCCCCGATGGATCCGTGATGCTTGGCTTTTATCCCACTGGCTACCATTATGAAGTGTTTGATGTGGAAGAGTGCTTTTTGCAGTCGGAACTCGTGTCGGAAATCGTTAGAAAAGTGCGTGATTTTGCCAACGAAAAAAAGATCGGTGTTTTTAATTCTCATACGGGAGAGGGCATACTCAAATCATTGATCATTCGTGAAGGGAAAAATACGGGAGAAGTAATGGTGATTTTGGTGACTTCAGCAGAACTTTTCGACAAAGTGGATGATTTTAAAGCTTTATTCGCGGAAGATGAACGCATCAGTTCCTTGTACTGGAACAGCTGGGTACAAATTCCCGGGCAGCCCACTTGGGTGGAAGAAAAACATCTGGCGGGGAAAAGCAGTTTAACAGAAGTTTTGGAGCTAGAAAATGGAGCCCGATTGGAATTTGATATTCTTCCTCAAGCTTTTTTTCAAACCAACACCAAGCAAGCTCAGGTGCTTTACTCCAAAGTGATAGAGCTGGCAAAGCTCCAAGGAGAAGAGCTGGTTTATGATCTTTATTGCGGCACAGGGACTATCGGTCTTTTCTGTGCTCACAAAGCCAAGCAAGTCATTGGCATTGAAGTGAATGAAGCCGCAGTGGATAGTGCTCGCTCCAATGCTCAAAAAAATGCCATCACCAATGCTCATTTCTATTTAGGCAGCGTAGAAGAACGTCTGATGAGTTTAGAAACTCATCCCGAATATGCGAAGCCTAATGTTTTAATTGTTGATCCTCCTCGGGCCGGTTTGGGTGAAAAAGTGGTGAGTGATTGTGTGAAGTTTGGAGCTGAAAAAATTGTTTATGTTTCCTGTAATCCGAGCACTATGGCTCGCGACTTGAAACAGTTTGCCGAACTCGGATATAAAACCGTGAGTGTTCAACCTGTAGATATGTTCCCTCAAACCGCCCATGTGGAATGTGTGAGTTTACTTGTACGATGAGTCATGAGTCCTTTGCAGCAGCCCTTAAAAATCTTCACTCTCCTTGCCTTACTTGCCTGTTTTAGCGTGAATCTTTTTGCATTCATGCGAGTGGAACCGGTGCTTTATTTTGGAACCGTGGTGAGCAATCCTTTCCAAGCGAAGGGAGATTTTTACGATCCGATCAAGGGTCATACGGGCATTGACCTCCCGATGAAAGAAG
>CAZHKJ010000048.1:0-8737 GCA_964533115.1 uncultured Candidatus Peribacteria bacterium
TTTTTTAGTCAACTGGATTTCTTGACCCCCCCGAAAGACCTTCCCTTGTTTCCAATGAAAACTGACATCTCCGTAGGTGACTAGATCATTGGATTGCTTCTCCAAATGTCGGCGATACAGGGCATGCAGCCGCGCCAAAAATTCTTGCACATCAAAAGGCTTAGTCATGTAATCGTCCGCACCCATATTGATCAGCTCGACCTTTGATGAAATTTGCCCCAATGCACTCAAGACTAGAATAGGAATAGCGGATTTGCTTTTACGGAGCGCCCTCACCAATTCTTCTCCTCGTTTGCCAGCCAACATAAGATCCAGAACAATCACATCATGATGAGAAGCCCACTTGTTTTTGAGCACGGTTTCGACTGAGTCAGAAAGCGTAACCGCATGCCCTTCTTTTATTAAAACTTCCGCAATAAAGTCTGCGATTTGTTTTTCGTCTTCTACGACTAGAATTTTCATAGAGCGTCTGGAATGGAGCAAGTAACGGGAGTCGAACCCGTGTCTCCGCCTTGGCAAGGCGGCATAATACCGTTATACGATACCTGCGCATGCTGGAGTTTAACTAAAAATCAATCCCTGGGCAAGATGAAGGCCGGTAGACTCGAAAGAAACGGCTCGGATGCTAGATCTTTGCCGTTTCTTTGTGGTTTTTCTATCCGATTTATCCCTAAAAAGAGCGCTTAGAACATGTTCTCTTCTCCCATCGGCTCAATGGGCCTGGGAGCAGGTGCAGGTGCGGGATTTGTCATAGGCGCAGACTGAGGGGCGCTGTCTTTATAGAACTCTTTCATAGAAAGGTTGTAACGTCCTTGTTCATCAATCTTGATGAGCTTGACGCGCACTTTATCTCCTAATTTAACCACGTCGCCGACCTTGTTTACACGGTAAGGGCGAAGGGCTGAAATGTGTACGAGTCCATCCTTTCCAGGCACGAATTCTACAAAGGCACCAAAGTCCATAATGCTCACTACGGTTCCATCGAATTCATCTCCCACCGTTGGTTCGTAGGTGATCTGCCTGATCCACTCCTCAGCCTTCCCTGCCGCTTCTTTGTTAGGAGCGGTGATCACCACTAGTCCTGTTTGTTCAATGTCGATTTCCACCCCACATTCCGCGGTGATCTTTTGGATGGTTTCTCCTCCTTTACCAATCACATCACGAATATAATCGGGATTGATCATGATTTTAGCAATCACGGGAGCGTATTTACTGAGCTCCTTACGAGGTTCAGAAATGGTTTTGAGCATTTCGTCCATAATCTGATCTCGAGCTATTTTTCCTTTCTTCATGGCTTCCATCATCATGGTCGGAGTGATTCCTTTCACTTTGATGTCCATTTGCAAAGCGGTAATTCCATCTTTTGTTCCGGCGACTTTAAAGTCCATGTCTCCCGCAAAATCTTCAAAAGATTGAATGTCCGTGAGAATTTTATAAGTCCCCTTGCCCGTTTCTTTGAATTCATTGCTGCACACCAATCCCATCGCCACGGCAGAAACCGGCTTCTTGAGGGGCACTCCTGCATCCATCAGAGACAAAGTTGAGCCACACACCGATCCCATAGAACTGGACCCGTTACAAGCCAAGGTCTCAGATACCACCATGATGGTGTAAGGGAAATCTTCCTTTGAAGGAATCATCGGCTTGAGGGCTCGTTCCGCTAACGCTCCGTGCCCTACTTCACGACGAGAGGGACCTCGTTGAGGTTTGATGTCTCCCGTTGAGAATGGAGGGAATTGATAATAGTGAATATAACGTTTTTCATAATCCACTTCCATGCTGTCGATGACTTGGGCGTCTCCAGGAGCTCCTAAAGTCGTCAAACTGAGGATTTGGGTTTCTCCACGTTGGAAAAGTCCAGAACCGTGAGTTCGAGGGAGCACTCCCGTTTCACAAGAAATTGCACGCACTTCATCCAGACGGCGCCCGTCAATACGAAGATCTTTTTCGAGGATGTTCTTGCGCATGTTCTCGTCAATGAGTTTTTGAAGGGCCTCCATTAAGGATCCTTCGGCATAGGTCTTCCCTTCTATTTCAGCAGCAAAGTGTTGCTTGAGTTTATCTTCCAGCACATGCACGCTGTTTTTAATATCTCCCTTGCGCTTTCCATTGACAGAGTCGAGCTCTTCTTTGCTGATGACTCCCGCCACCAAATCAAGGATTTCCACGCTGGGTTTAGCGGTGGTGTATTCACGAAGATTGGGGGAAACTTGAGCCGCTAGATCCATCTGCATTTGGCAAATCTGACGGATCACGGTGTGAGCCAACTCCAGAGCTTCGAGCATTTTTTCTTCGGTGACTTCATTCGCTCCCGCCTCCACCATTGTGATGGCCTCCATGGTTCCGGCTACAATCAAGTCTAAATCTCCTTGTTCCGCTTCTTCGATGGTTGGGAAAACAATGAATTGGCCTTCTTTCATTCCGATACGAACTCCAGCGAGAGGTCCTGCAAAAGGTAAACCTGCCAAAATCATTGCGGCAGACATTCCCGTGAGGGCTAAAACTCCACATTCATTTTGGAGATCGGCAGAGAGCACCGTTGCGATTCCTTGGACTTCATTCGTGATGCCTTTAGGGAACATCGGACGGATAGGACGATCAATAAGACGTGCTTTTAAAACGGCTTCATCGGTTGCTCGTCCATCTCTTTTGACAAAACGAGATCCTTTGATTTTTCCAGCCGCATAAAAACGCTCCTGATAATCAATGGTCATGGGGAAGAAGTCGGCTCCTTCCTTTCCTTTTTCGGACATCATCGCGGTACAAAGCACGATGCTTTCGCCATACTGAATGGTAACAGCTCCATCGGCCTGAAGGGCAAATTTACCGGTCTCCATTTGGAGTGAGCGGCCGGCAATGTCCGCTTTAACAATTTTTGATTCCATAGTTTTCTGAGTAATAAAAGGGAAATAAATGCACTGAAGTGCGAATACCCTTGAGTCACTCGGGAAGAGGTTTCAAGACATCTCCTTTGGTAGGCAATGAGCCTGTTCGACCTTAGGATGGAGAAGATCTCTTGTGATCTCGTCCCGAAAGACTTTTTCGGGTTTTTTAGATAAAAACAAGACAAGGCCCCAAAGGGCCTTGCTTTACTATTTACGGAGGTCTAGTTCTGCGAGCATCTTTTCGTACTGCTCTTTATTCTTGGAGCTGAGGTAGCTGAGGTGACGGCGGCGTTTACCGACCATCTTCAGGAGACCTTGCCTAGAATGCGTGTCATTCTTATGAGATTTCAAATGTTCGGTGAGCTGGGTGATTCGGGTGGTGAGCAAGGCAATTTGTACCTGAGCACTCCCTGTATCTTTTTCATGCTTTCCAAACTTTTTGAATAGTTTTTTCTTCTCGTCGTGTTTCATGGTGTAAAACTTAAGTTAAGCGCAGAGATTATAAGAGAGAGGCCTTAGAAAGGCAAGAGCAAATCCTTTGGAAGCTTGATTTTTATATCCAGCGTTTGTACCTAAAAATACAAAGGAGCACCACTAATAGCCCCAGCATGCCAAACGTGAGGAAAATAAAAATATTTTCATGCTCCGAAAAAGGCAAGTGGACGTTCATCCCATAGATTCCCGCTAAAAGATTGAGAGGCAGCATCACTACAGAAAAAACCGTCAGCGTTTTGATCACATTATTGGAGGTGTGAGCAATGATCGACTCGTTGGTGTCTTGCAAGGATTCAATCAACTCTTGCAGGTTTTCCAAACTACTCCAAATCTTTTCCACTTTATCCATGATGTCATCGAAGTACACATCCAACTCATCAAATAAGAATTTTTTATTTTTATGCTCAATCTGGCCCACCACGGTTCGAAGAGGCAAGACCACGCGTCTTGAAGTGATGATGTTTTTTTTGACCAATAAAATGTCCCTCAGCATATCCCTTTCCATGGACTCCGAAAAGGCATCCCTCTCCAGGCGGGCCACATCGGTTTCGATCACATCCAGTATTGGGAAAACGCTGGAAAAAAGTTGATCCAGAAGTTCATACATCAAGTAGCCTGTCGTCATCCCCATGTATTTTTTACGACTGGCCTCTTGCTCCTCACATTCTTTGAACAAGTTGGTGACTGGCTTCACGTCTCCCCAATGAATAGTGATGAGCACCTCATTACTGATAAAAATATCCACCTCTCCGGCTTTCACATTATTTTTCCGCTTATCTAAATAAGGAAAGTGAAGGATAACAAAGAGGTAATCCTTATATTCATCTACTTTTGACCGTTGATTTTCAGAGATACAGTCTTCAATGTCGAGTTCATGAAAGCCATACTCCTTTTGAAGCTTTGTCAAAGTGTCCACATCGGGATTTTGCAGGTCAATCCATGTGATTTTTCGATGATGAATTTGGCGTTTATTTACAGCTAACATGACTGGAGTATACGCTTCAAAATTATTGGCGGGAAGGCTTTTCCCTGCTAGAGTGCCCCTATGAAGTATCGCGCCATTATTAGTGAAGCCTGGGCTATTGCTCAATCCGACAAAAAACTGCTTTGGCTCTACGCTTTTTTCCCCGCCTTGATCAGTTTTTTGGTGAGCACCGTTTATATGATTTATCAGGCAACGGCTTTTTATACGACCCCTTTTTTGAATCCCAATGCATCGGGAGATAAAAGCGCCTTTGGTATGGTGCTTGATTTTATTTTGGATGGGCTTAGAGAAGAAACCAGCCTCACGGTGATGCTGCTCGTGATTGCCGTTTTTGTGCTCATTTCTTATTTGCTTGTTCCTGTTTTCAGCCAAGGCGCCCTCATCCAGATTTTAGCTCGTAAACGAGCGGGGCAGGATGTGCCCATTGCTAAAGGAATTACTTATGGATTCACACGTTTTTTACAGCTTTTTGAATACCATTTAGCCATACGAAGTCTGAGTTTTTTTGGGCTTTTAGGAGAGGCAGGATTTGTATTTCGTAATGCGGGCCCGGAAGTCTTTTCTTTTGTGGGTTGGATTTTTCTGCTGGCCCTTTTTGTAGCATTGATTGTTGGAATTCTCTTCACTTACGCGGAATACTATATTGTGATTGATGAAGAAGGCGTTTTTTCGAGCATGGTCAAAAGCAGTGGACTGGTGGTTCGCCAATGGCACCATACTTTATTCATGCTCTTCTTGATGGCGGTGATTGTGGTTCGAACGGGACTTAATATCCTTTTGGCCTTGATCCTCCCTCTTTTAATCTTTGGACCTCTGTTCTTTTTTACAAGCACCATCGCGATGACCTTGGCTTTTATTGCCGGGCTTATTATTGCTCTTGTGGCTCTTTATTTCGCCTCTTATTTCTTAGGTGTTTTTCACGTTTTCACTGTTGGCGTTTGGACTTTTACTTTCTTAGACCTCACTGCAGAGGAAAAACAGGACATCGATTTACACGAAGCTGCCGTTCACCAATAAAAATAAGACATAAGCCATGCTGAAATGCATGACCCTCTTTCTCATTTGGCCATGATCTGCCTTAAATGGCTTGGGCTCCTGAGTTTTTTGTCGGTAAAATTGATATTTGGTGATCTCCACGGTGTAGGAAAAGAAAACAAGACCAATCAAGTACAGCACTAAAAATGGGGAGGAGTAAAGATTATGAACCCACTGAGGTAAAGCCATCATCTCCACGTTGGTGAAGCTCGAACTGAGCCAGGCAATCAAGCCGATGTGTAAAATCTGATCGGCAAAGAAAGGCCCTGTGCTTTTCTTTTTGCTATTGTAGTGGCGATCTAAGTGGATTTTAAGGAAATCTTGCACAAAATGACTTATAAAAATAAGCCCTAAGACCTTCCATGTGAGGCTCTGACCCCAATAAGGAAACAAAAATAAAACGGCAAAAAAAGTAATGATGCACACATGCTCAAAAGTTCCCCTCCAACTCTTATATTTTCGGACAATCAAGTCATTGGATTGAAATACAAAATCTCCCAAAAGGTGCGCCAATAATAACTCGAAGAATACAGCGGGCATTGCTTAGTTTTATTGTTTACGGGCTAAATAAGCTTCTTCTACTTTTTTGGAAATGGTGGGGCTTTTTTGCATCAAAGTCACAAAGTCTTCCCGATTGAGTACAAATATTTCGCAGTCTGAAAGCGTTTCGGCACTTGCGTTTCGGGGCTGATTTTCAATCAAGGCGGTTTCTCCAAAGAAATCCCCTTCCCCCAAGCTGGCGACCTCTCCCCCTTCATTGAAGATTCTGACCATCCCCGACTTAATGATGTACATAGCATTCCCCGACACTCCTTTTTCCAAGAGTTTATAGTGCGCAGGATAGTATTGCATCTGGATGTGCTGAATGATCGACAGATGCTCCTCTTCCGTGAGCGTTTGGAAGAACGGAATGGTTTTTAAAATGCTTAAGATGAGGTTCATGCAATTGAAGCGAGGCGATTAATCAACCAGGTAAATGTGATAGGCGCGATAGATCATGGTGAGCGCTTCCGCACGATTGATGTCTCCATAAGGACGGAAACTTCCATCTTGATAACCTTCTAAAACGGGGAGCTCTTCATCGGTGCCATCATAAGGCATATCTTTGACGTAATCGCTTTCCGTTCGGCTGAGTAAGGCAATGGCATAAGCGAACCAATCGTCTTCATCGACGTCGGTATAATCCACCTCATAGCTGTAAGAGCTGAGACCCAAAGCTCGTGCGATATAAACAACCAACTCTCCACGAGTGATGTTTTCGTTGAAATTTCCTTTATTTCCCCAATCTCTTGTTCTGAGGACATCCTCTCTTTCCGTGTTAACGACCCAAGGATAGTACCAATCGGTGGTAGCTAAATCGGTGAAGTTCGTGGTGCGACCCCTTGCATCGGATTCATCCAGATCCAAGAGCAAAAGTGAAATCAATTTCAATGTTTCGGCTTTGGTGATTTCATCCGAAGGGTAGAAAAGAGAATAAGAACTGTATTGAGTTCGGCCTTCCACGACTCCCGCTTCCGTCAAACGACATACGGTTTCTGCAAACCATTCGTCGTCCTCCACATCCCTGTAAGATTCTTCACAGTCCTCCGCACTTTCCAAGGCTCCCAGGTTCAAATCGGCACTTGTGCTGTCTTCAGGATCAAGAGGATCGGTCTCGTTGTCTACTTCTTCACCGTCTTTCACGCCATCGTTGTCGGAATCAGCATCTAAAGGATCGGTGTCGTAGTCATCTACCTCTTCACCATCGCTTAGACCATCGTTATCGGAATCGGCATCCTTTGGATCGGTGTCGTGATCTTCTACTTCTTCACCATCCGTTAAGCCATCGTTGTCGGAATCAGCATCTAAAGGATCGGTGTCGTAGTCATCTACTTCTTCACCATCGCTTAAGCCATCGTTATCGGAATCGGCATCCTTTGGATCCGTGCCCAAATTGGCTTCCTCTTCATCCGTCAGTCCATCTCCATCGGAATCGGTGCTTGTTGTAGTCGTTCCAGAACTCTTTTGTGTGATCGTGAAGCTTTGAGAACAATTGGCTTCTTCTTCTTTTACATAGACCTTAACAACCGTGCCGGCTACTCCTCCTGTGAAGCTGACTGTTTTTGTACCCGCGCTTTCTATGCTTAGTTCTAGAGGGTTACCGGTATTTGCTCCTTCGGTGAAGCTTGCTGTCCCGGTACTTGCTTCAAATACGAGTGTAGCTACCCATTTGCTTTCCGGTTCTATTTCAGTTCCTGGTGAAAAGGGCCCGGGTCCCATCGTTCCCAAATCAAAGTCCGCAGAGAATGCCTGTAAAGATTCTGCTGCCCAATGCCTTGCCGTTGTTTCGGCTTCCGCACTTACGGTTGCACTCAAGCTGAAACTCGCGACTGAATCTGTTGACTCCATGGTATAAGCGCTTGGACTGATTGATAGAGATTCGCAAGTCAAGAAATTAAAGCCGGCGGCAATGGATTTTGCATCCGCGGCTGCCTCTGCAAATTGAGCTGCTTCATCCGCATATTGTTGAGCCTCGTCCGCGTAGCCTTCCGCTTGGTCACGGGCATCTTTTGCCGCTTTGTAAGTGGTTGAATAATAAGCGGCGTATTCATCTACCGCCTCTTCCCAGGCTGTTTGCCAAGATAAAGCATAAGCTTCGGCTGTTTCGAGCGTCGCTCCTGCTTCATCTAAAGTGTCTCTGTAAGCACCGAGTAGTGTATTGGAACAGGTTGTGTTTGAGCTGCACCATTCATAGGCCTCAAAAGCGTCATCATACTCCTCCTGAGCTTCTTGGACCCTTTCCTGAGCGTCAAGATTTTCCGTGTTGTATTCAACGGCTGTTTGAGACAGTTCATCCGCTAGAGCTTGGGCTTCATCAAAATCGGCTTGCGCAGCAAGAAGATGCTCCTTCGCCTGATCGGCGTAGCTTTGAGCTTCTTTAGCTTGGTTTTCCGCTTCCGTTGCGCGATCCATAGCCTGATTTTTTGCACTTTCCAGACCACTAGCATCATTATTATTGTAAGCATCCAAAGCGTCTTCTACAGCTTGTTCTGCGACTAGAGCATGGCTTTCTGCCAGATCCCTTGCTAAAAGGGCATATTCCCTTGCATCTTCTGCGCTGGAAGACTTCAGAACTACTGTTGGCGTAGTGCCCGACGTGTAATCCGGTGGAAGCGTGCTGAATAAGCCTTGCAACCATCGTCCTTGCGTACCCGCAAATACAATGCCTCCAACAAGGAGAACAGCCAGAGCGATATAGAGGTATTTTTTCATTTGTATTTTTTTAAATCTTTTTATTCTACATTAAAATCCACTAAAAATCAATGTAGACCCTTGAGGAGAAGATGCCATTCGGCTA
>CAZHKJ010000049.1:0-8661 GCA_964533115.1 uncultured Candidatus Peribacteria bacterium
GTACTCCTCCTACGTACTTTGAAAATTGGATCTACAAGTCTACCAAATGGCTACCGCAAGCCAAAAAGGTGGTACATTCACTAGACCAATTTCATGGTAAGGACGAGGTCTCGGGGGCAGCGTTTTCTAGTCAATAGCTTGGAAACACTTTAGGGACTGGATGGGAGTTTTAAGGTTCAGGCCCAGGTGTAGTCTTTTTCGTTGTAGTACTTCAAGTAGCTGGGGAGGTTTTTATTGATGATTTCCACGCTGAACGGCAGCTTGGACAGACACTCTTCTTGGATGGTTCTGTTGAAACGTTCAACGTGGGCATTATCGTTTGGTTTTCGTATTCGTGTGTGCCTGTGGACGGTGCGGACTCTCTCCGTGAAGTTCTGGGAGAACTCACTCCCATGGTCTGTTTGGAAACACTGCACAGAGAATGGAGCTTTACGCCTGGCTCTCTGCACAAAACTAAGGGTTCTATGCGTGTTTATTCTTTCGCTGGCTTCTGCATATGCCCAGCGAGAGTGCACGTCCAAAAGTGTGTAAATGTATACCTTAAGTTTTGTGCCTTCGTAGAGATGAATCGTATCCATCTCCACAAGCTCTCCTTCTCCTGTTACCTACGGCCTTTCTATAGGCTTCTACTTTCGTTTCCAAGGACTTTTCGTCTTTGTTAAACCCTGTCTGTCCAAAACCCTTTTCACAGTGCTTAAGCTCACCTTTGTGCCTTCATTTGCGAGCATTTGGTGAACCACTTCGGCGCACCTTCCGTCAGTGAGTTTTCTCACTTCCACAATTCGTTTCACTATTTCATCTTTAGTTTCTTTTGGGTGATGTTTTGGACGTGAAGTGGCCGTTGGTATCTCTCTAGCTCCACCCTTTGGAACCTTATGCACCCACTTGCTAATTGTCCCCGGCCTGTATCCAAAATAACGGGCCACTTCACGTAGTCCGTAGCCCATAACCACCATCTCTACCGCCTTCGCACTTAACTTGGGCATTTTTGGGTTAGTTGTGTATGACATTTTTGCTTGGTTTATTTCCACCCATCTTACTACTGGGTGTTTCCAAGCTATTGAACCATTACGTTTTACTTGACTTTTATGCTTTTGATGCTACAATCTCATTCCTTGTTTAATCTAATCTATTTTCTGTGGAAAAGCAAAGAAAACTAAATAGTCAAGATCTCGTGACTCTTGTGCGGGACTTTCTTGGAGGACCAATCCACATCTGTCCCTTTGGGAGGCATGCCGCAAGGCAGTGCAAGCTTCTTTATAAAGTTGTTTCGGCTCCGGATTATTCTTGGATTAAGGCTCTGAGTAATTTTCTAAAATCATCAGATATGGAGGGGCTGGTATTGATATTACCTCGATCATCCACAACTCTTGAGTTAGCTGAGCGTAAAACGGATGAATATTTTTTATCTTTAGTGGACTGCCTCGCTCGGCTCGAATTTTCACGTGAACCAGATGTTTTTAGAGAAGAAATTTTGAATTTTTTCCGTAAATATATGCATGATCCAAATATGCATATATTTCCTAGTTATGAAGAAGATCGAATTCATTTTACGTATATGGGTCCTGAATACCTTCCAAATGGTCAGGGTATTGTTCATCCGCGCTACGCGCCGCATCCCATTTTTGTTATTGTTAGAGAGAGTGATGTGGATAGAGTGCGTAACTCAAATCCTAGAATTGTGAACGCAATTCGTGAAGCTATGATAACTAGCGTAGGTTCTGTTTACGATGCTGATGCACGATTTCTTGGTCAATGCCCTATTGCCGGCAAGAAAGCTTCTCAATAAATTTTACCCCTCTGACTTGAAAACACCGGCCTTAGGCCGGTGTTTTCTTGATTCTTCTTTATAAGTCTCTGTTTCTTAGTACCCGGTTCCGTCTAAGAAGTAATTGTAGCTATCGACCAAGTAATTGTAGTAATCGAGGAGGTTCCAGTAAGCGGTGCTTAAGTCGTCGACATTTTGTTCATTGATGGCACGAATAGCCACTTGAGCATTAGGCAAGAAATTGAGTTCCATATCGTCGTAGAAGAGGTCTCTGTTGTAGCTGTACACGGGGTCTATCACGGGGGTGTTCGCTCCGGTATGAGAAGCCACTTGAGCGGTCAAAGTATCGTAGAGACTTTGAAGCTCTGCACCTCGAGTGAAAACATTGTCGACATAAGCTTCTTCCACAAGATCCAAAATGAGGTCAGCTTGATCCATGTCTTTGCTCATATTGTCGATCGTTACGCTGATAGGGTCATTGGGATCTACTTCCCAAGGGCTGTATATGTCATAAAGCCCGTCCAATTTGTCTACGAGTGCGTTGTGGGTGGTGTAGTAATTGTCCATTGCGCTGTAAAGACTTTCGACGAAGTTGTTCCCTTTTTCCAGATCGGTTTTATATTCTTGTGCAGTGACATATTTGTGGAAGTCTCTACAGAGCACATCGATTTGGTCTACCAGGTTAAAAACCAAAGTGGCTTGAGTTTTTAAGTCATTGGATACGTCTTCCGGCAGTCCTACCGGATTCATTGTTCCATTGTAGAGCGTTTCACGATTGTAAATGTCGAAATAACAGCTGAAAACAACGCCATAACTTGGATCGTAGTTCGTAAGGTCGTAGTCGGCATATTGAACGCTACTGTCCAGAGCATTGACCGCGTCATGTACATCATTCACCAAATCGGTGTAGACATTGAGCGTTTCCGTGGCGCTTGTATTTGTTGAACTTGAACTTTCATCGAAGGCAATCTCAGAAGAATCATCTGATCCCAAGCTCCAGCTGAGAAGAGAATCACATCCGGACAGAGTGATGGCGAAAACTCCGAAAAGAGTCATCATGAATTTAGAAGAAATTTCCATAGCTTTTCAGGGAGATTAAGAATAAGCTTCGGTTGTTATTCTATATCATCTTATGACGTTTCGTCTAAGTGAAATTGACGCGCTTCGGGGTTTGGCGGTTTTATTGATGATGTTTTATCATTTCCTTTTTGATGTGTATCTTTTTTGGGGTACCGACTGGGATTTTGATTCTTTCCCCATTTTATTTTTTGCCCGAATGGGGCAGGGTCTTTTTTTAAGTCTGGTGGGGGTCTCTATTTTTTTGTCCTCACGTGGATTTTATGAACAATTCAAACGAGGGATTCGAATATTTTTTTGCGGTCTTCTTATCACTTTGATTTCGTGGGTCCTTTTTCCCGGTGATTATGTACGTTTTGGGGTTCTCCATTTTATTGGAGTCAGTATTCCCATTGTCGTTTTATTGAAATCTAGACCGTGGCTTGCTCTTGTTTTTGCTCCTTTATTTTACTTTCTTGGATTTTATTTGAGAACTTTGACCGTGGAGGGTCCTTGGGGAATTCCTTTTGGACTTTTACCCTCCTCGTTTTCAAGTTTGGATTATTTCCCTCTTTTTCCTTGGCTGGCGGCCCCTTTTTTGGGTTTATGGATGGGTTCGGTTTTTTATAAAGAGCGAAAGCCCACGCGCTTGGTTTTTTTGGCCCGCATTCCCGCTTTAGTGAGCCTCGGCAGGCATTCCTTAGCCATTTATTTGTTGCATCTCCCAGTGCTTTACTTTACCGTATGGGGGCTATTTTACTTGATTGAGCTATGAATATCACTGGACGCAGCTTGGCCCAAATGTTGAAAGGAGGGGTTATTATGGATGTTACCAATGTGGAAGAAGCGAAAATTGCCGAAAAGGCGGGAGCGTGTGCGGTGATGGCTTTGGAGCGAGTGCCTTCGGATATTCGTGCAGAGGGAGGGGTTGCTCGAATGAGCGATCCTCAAATGATTCGTTCGATTCAAGCGGCTGTTACGATTCCTGTGATGGCAAAGGTTCGGATTGGGCACAGTGTAGAGGCACAGATTTTGGAAGCGTTGGAGGTGGATTTTATTGATGAAAGCGAAGTTTTGACTCCTGCAGATCCTTTTGGACATGTCGATAAACGTCTTTTTAAGGTGCCTTTTGTCTGTGGGGCCCGAGATCTAGGGGAAGCTTTACGGCGCATTGAAGAAGGCGCAAGTATGATCCGTACTAAAGGAGAGGCAGGGACGGGAAATGTCGTTGAAGCCGTTCGTCACATCAAGACGATGAATGCGGATATTGTTGAGTTGAAAGCTTTGAGTGATGAGGAGCTTCGTGAAAAAGCAAAGATGATGCGAGTCTCTTTTGAGCTAGTGAAAGAAGTGCAAAGTTTAGGCCGGCTTCCCGTGGTTAATTTTGCGGCGGGAGGAATCGCCACGCCTGCGGATGCCGCTCTTTGCATGCAATTGGGCTGTGATGGGGTTTTTGTGGGAAGTGGTATTTTTAGGTCCGGAGACCCTGTGAAAAGAGCTCATGCCATTGTTCAATCGGTGATTCATTATCAGGATCCCAAAAAACTGGCTGAATTTTCTGAAGCATTGGGGGCAGCTATGAGTGGACTTTCGATGGATGGGCTTCAAATCAAAATGCAAGAACGAGGAAATTAAACTCTTTTTATGATTGGGATTCTCGCTTTACAGGGGGGCTTTAAAGAGCATGAACAGATCCTAAATCAATTGGATATTTCTTCTCGCCAAGTCCGCTCCATGGCAGACACTGAAGGGCTGACCGGCTTTATTATTCCGGGAGGAGAAAGCACCGTGATGGATTTGTTTATCCAAGAGTTTGGCCTTAAAGACTGGCTGATTCGACAAGCTCAAAATCCTCATTTTAAAATCTTAGGCACTTGTGCCGGCTTGATTTTATTGGCTCGTTATGGACTCTTGGATGTGACGGTAGAGCGCAATGCCTATGGGCGACAAGTCGCTAGTTTTCTTGCTACGGTGGATTGTGAAGGAGTGGGCCTTGTGCGTGGACATTTTATACGGGCACCCAAAATAGTGGGGATTGGAGCCCAGGCCCGAGTTTTAGCGGAATACGAGGGAGTTCCTGTAGCGGTTCGGCAGGGTTCTGTTTGGGGGCTGAGTTTTCATCCTGAGCTTGCGGGCGATCCGTCTCTTCACGCAGTGCTTTTTTCATGATACTTTGGTTTTGAATTTTTAATTTAAATCTAGCTATGTCTTTTTCTCGCCCCTCCGTTTTCTCTCTTTTTTTGGTTCTTTTCACCTTAACTTTGTCTGCATGTGGGGGAAATGATTCTTTTGAAGAACAGCTCAGCGATGAGGGTTTGACTCCTGAATTATATTTGCCTGGAGACGTGGGGATGGTCCTTTCTTATAGTCTTCGTAATGATGATCAGCGTGCAGCCGTTGAGGCCTTGCAAGACAAAATGGAGGGGCAGGATTTCACTCAAACTGTTGCAGAAAGCTTTAATGCTCAATTTTCTCAGGCGGGTTTGGATTATGAAAAAGATTTAATGCCTGCTTTTGGTGAAAGCTTCCGATGGATTTATGCGGCACGGCCCGGACAGGAAACCACAGAAGTTTTTAGCATCACTACCTTGGAAGATGCTGCGCAGCTTTTAGAAGCTTTTGATACCCTTGCCGAGGCGGGGGCTTTTGAGAAAAAAATTCTCAGTGAGCGTGACGTTTACATTAGTGAAGAAGATGCTTTTTATGTGACGGTTTACGATGATCTGCTTTTTATGGCTAGTGATGCCCAGAATCTGGTGGATATGGTGGAGCAAAAGGAGAAGGATAGTTTATGGGCTCAAGATCTTTACCAAGAAGCGATCGGCAATTTTGGAGAAGAATTCATTCTTTATGGGCTCCTATTCCCCCAGAATTATTCTGAGGATGCTGGACTCGCCACGCTTTCTATTACGGATGTTGCGGCGGTGATCGACTATCAATCTTTGGTGGTGAGTGCAGACGTGAAAGGGCTTCGTTTTGATGTTAATGTTCAGGCTAACAAAGAAAAAGCCCAAGCAGCAGGATTCTCTTTTGATGCGGTTCCACGAGCGGAACCCTATTTGTATGAAGAAGTCCCCAGTGAAGGTCTTATGGCGTATCTTGAATCCTATGGTTTAAAACAGACTTTGGAGGAAGCCGATAAATTGGAAGGCGGAGAAGGCTCTCTAGATCAACTTCGTGTGACGTTCCGTAATTATTTTGGGATGGATTTTGATGAAGAGTTCATGAGCTTTTTCGATAAAGCTTATGCATTCGCTTTGCATGAAAATGGAGGTCTTCTTCCCGGTATCAGCTTTTTGGTGGATGTGAGTTCTGATGAAGAACATGCTCAGGAGCTGATCAATAAATTGGATGGGCAAATTTCGGGTTTGACGACGGTTTTTCAAGAAAGCCTCCCCGATGCGATTCAAAAGGATACCGTCATGATTGGTGAATTTGAATACAGCCGTGTTGTTTTTGATTTGAGTTCTATTCCTCGAACAGCCGATTCACCCATTCCTTCGGTGATTACGGCCGGACCTATCCAGTTGATTTATGGAACCTCTGATGAACGTTTGCTGATTTCTATGGCTCAAGTTTGGGAAGAAGAGATGGGGGATTCCGTTGCAGATTCTGTATTTTATAAAAATTTAGATGCGGAACTGGGTGGGGCGGATCAAGGTCTTATTCTATTGAATGCGGATGGTTTGGCCGGTTTCTTGGAAACGCTTCGTGCTCTTCGTGAGCAATTGGGCTTAGAGGTGAGCGATCAAACGCTTCAAATGGAAGCCTTTTTGGATCAATTCTATGGAGCGATCGCACGTAGTGAAACAGGAGCTTATTCCAGCACCTTTACTGGTTATTTGATGCTTGCTGAATAAAATGACTGATCTTCCTTTTAAAATCTTGATTGGCTTAGTCACTTACAATGACCAATCTTTTTTGGAAAAAAGTTTAGCGCCTTTGTTGGAAATTCAAGATCGTTTAAACGCAGACGTGGTGCTTTTGGACACCGCTTGGAATAAGGAAGTTCGTGAATTTATCCACAAAAATTATCCTTCTTTTGAATACATTCGACACCCCGATGGCAATATTGGTTACGGGCGCTCTTATAATGAAATTCTCAAACATAAAAAATCGTCTCATTATGATTTCTTTTTGGTGGTGACCAGTGATGTGCTTTTGAATGTTTCTACCGTGGAAACTTTTATTAAACGAATGCATAAAGACCCTTCCATTGCTATGAGCGCGGGTAAACTTTATTTTTGGGATTTTAAAAATGGAAAACGCACGAATCAAATTGATACTTTGGGTATTGTCGCCAAACGCAACCACCATTTTTATGATCGAGGTCAGGGGGAGGAAGATCGTGGCCAATATGATGAGGCACTGGAGCAGTTTTTTGGGATTTCCGGGGCCGTTTTTTTGATTCGTATGGATGTGATTCCCCTGCTTCATGGCGAGCCCCATTTGCTTTTTGATGAAGCGTTTTGGATGTACAAAGAAGACATCGATTTGTCTTACCGACTGCGTTGGCTGGGGGCCAAAATCCGCCTTTTCCCGGAAGTTTGGGGGTGGCATGCTCGCACAATTTCCAATCTTGTTGGGCAAAGTTTGCCCGGTCTTTTGAAGTCTGATTCTGGTAAAAAAGATTATGCTCGATGGCATTCCTACCGTAATCATTTTTTGCTTCTTAAGAATCATTTTACTTTGAGTTTTGGTCTAGCCATGTTTTTGAAGATGTTCATCTACGAAAGTCTAAAAGCTTTTTATATGCTTTTCCGCTCCCCCAAGACTTTTTTTGAGGGAATGAAAGTCTTGTTTTTTGCTTCTCGTAAGCCTAGTCTTAGGCGGATTTCTCCTGATGAAATGCGATCTTTTTTCTTTTAATACTCATCTATATCATTGTGAAAATGGATCTTTCTATTGTGATTTTGCATCATGGCTCTCCACGTGAAGTGAGTGCCAACTTGGCTGCTTTGCAAAAAGCTTGGCTTCCTGCTAAAACGGAAGTTTTGGTGATTAATAATGGTAAGGTGGGTTCTAATGCGGAGATTGTATTTGAGAAAACTTCTAAATTTGAGCTGAAATTTTTTGAAATTGAAAATCGTGGATATCCGCAAGGCAATAACTTTGGTATGCGCGCTGCCCAGGGCGATTTTTTGTGCATTTTGAATCCGGATGTTCAGGTTTCTCAAGATAGTTTTCGAGTGCTTTTAGACTATTTAAAGGAGCATCCCAAGGTGGGCATTGTGGCTCCTCGTTTGCGTTTTCCCAGCGGTCGAGTTCAAGATAATTATCGGGTTTATCCACGCGCTTTTGATTTGCTTGTGAAAAGGACTTTTCTGAGGCGGATTTTTTCAACTCGTATGCGCCGTTATTTGATGTGGGATAAAGATACGAGCAAATCCGAGAGGGTCGATTGGTTGACGGGAGCCTTTCAAGTGTTTAGCCGTAAATTTTGGAAAACGGTTGGCCCTAAAGATGAGCGATACTTTTTGTTCATGTCGGATCTTGATTTGTGCCGTACTGCTTGGGAGCGTGGTTTTGAAGTGCATTTTGTGGGTGAAACGGAGGCTTTGCATCATGAGGGTAGACTTTCTTCTGGGGGCGTCATGGATATTTTCACAAAACGAACCCTGCGTATTCATGTGCGGGATGCGATGAAATATTACTGGAAATGGTTGTTTAAACGTTTGCCTCGCTAGGTCCTTTTGGCTACAATCCCTTCATCATAGGCCTATCGTATAGTGGTAGTACAGCGGTCTCCAAAACCGTTAGCGAGGGTTCGATTCCTTCTGGGCCTGCCAATCAGTGCACGGTGTCCCCTCTAACCTCTTAAGCAGCCAAACAGGGAG
>CAZHKJ010000050.1:0-6815 GCA_964533115.1 uncultured Candidatus Peribacteria bacterium
GCGCGTGATACTGTGAATGGAACATACCTACTCGTACAACTAGGAACAACAAAGATTTTATGTGTATATCATCCACCATCCGCCGCGCATGACATAACAACATGGCTCGAAGAAATTATTGAAAAGTGTAGCATAAAAACAGTTGATGACCTTATTTTACTAGGAGACTTTAATGCAAGACAAAGGCTCTGGGGTGATCACTCAGACAACACTAGAGGTAACCAACTAAATGAGTGGATAGAAGACTCAGGACTGACACGCGTTAATACCGGAACCGAGCCGACGTATGTGACCCCGATCGGCCATTCAATCATAGACCATGTTTTCACGAATGTAGAAGGAGTTACGGGCGAAGTCTGTCGACCAATAGTTAATGTTTCCGGGCACCGTCCTATATCTGGAATAATTACGCTCAATGATCGTCCACATGAAGAGTTCCCGGCCTATGAGAGAATCAAACTTGAAAAGCTCAGAGACCCGGAAGTCAAGGATCTACTTAATGCCCGTCTTGGAAGAAGCATTTCGTACTTCCGATCGCGGACTCGAGAGGCCCTATCTAATGAAACCAGGCAACCAACTAATACCGGTGAAGCACAAAGACTCATGGATGAACTAGATGATATACTGATTGATGCAATCATGAAACCAGCAAAAGAAACACTTGGAACAAAGCTAACTGGAAAAAGAAAGATGAAATTTGAACCTTTGTCAAGCCCCAAATTGGAAATGCTAGAAGCAGCAATGCTGATACAAACGGATATGGAAGTTAATGCTGAACTCATGAAACTTGCAACGACCGAGCTTCAGAATCTGAGAAAAGAAAAATTCGATTTATTTACAGACGAATACAATATGCTCCCTGCTGCAGATATGATGAAGACGGCATCTTCAATGCTAACAAACCGGAAAAGACAGTTAATGGCCCTAAACTCTTCAGATACATCTCTTGCCAATTACAGGGACCACTTTGCCAGTATGAACACCAACACGAATCCAAGCCCAGCAAGAACAACAGAGCCAGTAATACTTCAACTACCCAGCCTCCCACTTTTTGACGAATTATCGCCTTTTATTAGTGCATCATCAATAGGTCTTATATTGAAATGGATTAGCTGGAACAAGAGCCCTGGATCATCCGGCATCTGCTACGATGTTTTGAAAATTGCCCCAGTCCAAGTACTTGAAGCCATTTCCGACTTTTTCAAATTAATATTGCTAACTGGACGAGTCCCATCACGCTGGAAAACTGCTTTGATTGTTCCTGTTCCAAAGAAAGGTGACTTGTGCCAAATACAGAACTACCGACCGATCTCATTAACGGAACCGCTTAGGAAATTGCTGGAACATTGTCTGCTTAAATTTATCAACACTAAAATCGGCCCCTCGTTCCTGACACAGGGTGGCTTCAGAACCAACCACTGCTGTAATGACATGATAATAGTTCTTCAAGAAACTACGCTGAAATACAAATCTAACCTCCACACTGCCTTCTTGGACATTCGCGCTGCGTACGACTCTGTTGACAGACGAATTCTATGGAGACGCTGCCGCAATAGAGGCTTATCGAGTGAATGTATCGACCTCCTAAAGGAATTATTTGACCATAACTCTGGCCAGGTAGTAGTGGGTGGTAAACGTTCCCAACCGTTCCACATTGAATCCGGTGTAGGGTTAGGGTTAGCCAGGGATGGTGTCATTCAAAGACGATGCAGGTCTTCCTGCTTTATTAAATCCCAATAAAGTTTCAACCAATTGTAACAAAAATATGTATTCCAAGTGGCCTAAAAATGCACTTGATGTTTTACTTGTCGAAGTTATGGACCATGTCCCAACGGAGGACGTCTTTGACAAGCTGTCCAACCCACTTCTTAATGGGTTAAAAAATTTTTCTTCGAGCAACGAAGTCTTCTGTCCTAAATGCTCAAAGCTTACCAAAGTGTCCAAGAATGGTAAAACCAAGGACACATATCAGTTCAGTTGCAATGGAGCTGAAAAAATGCACTATATTAGTGCTACTCAAATCCTGGAAACCATTCCGGACGAATGGATTGCCGACCTCGTCGAAATTTTTGATAATCCGTACCGAGTCCAAATTCTGGATTGGATTAATAAGGAACATCTTAGCCCAGAAATATGGGACTTGAAAGGTTTAAAAAATGCTACGAAACGCTTCTCGACGCAACTGTCCCCAGTGAAAGATAACATGACCAAAATACGTGCTGTTAACTCTGGACTTGAAGAAGAAAATAGGAGACTAAGAGATGAAAATGCCAATTTATCTAGCGAACTACGTGACCTAAAAAGAACTATGCAAGCTTTAACTGAAGAAGTCTCTAGTCTGCGCAGATATCTTCTAGAAACTAAAATAGATTCAGAGGTGATGTCCGGTAAACCCTCTGCGACTGAGCCAGTCGAAAGAACATTTGCCACCGTAGCGTCTATACATAGACCGCCCTCATCAAAGCGTACTCTAAACATGACCCCGTTAGAAGTGATTTCAAAACCAAAGAACCCAACCCCATCAAATGATCGTCCACCATACTCCCCTTTGAAGATTTATTTCTTCGAAGGATGCCATCGAAAAAGTCCGGGTATCTACAGGAATATGTTAACGGACCTTGGCTTCAATTCAAGACAGGTAAGAGATATAACGTTTCTCTCGGATGATATCATGCAAGTCACAACATACGAATCTGCCATAGAAGAGCTTAGTAATATTCTCTTAGGGATCAGTACAAGTGTTCGACGTCTTGACAATTTCAATCCGATTAAGGGTGATAACTATTCTAAATACGGAACTTTCTCCGACGAGGAAGTGAAGGCCGGATATTTTGCGATGATGACGAAGAGCGCTGAACGTCTGACTAAAGCCGCTGAATCAGTTAAAGCTCTGAAGCGGTCCGCCAACTTCTTGAATAAAGTTGTAGAAAATCAGAAAATTGACTACCAATCCGCCCCCAGAAAAGAAAAGGTCTTCTTCCTTGGCAACCTTATTGACTACATCAAGCCAACTCGCCCAATACCGGAAGTAACTAATATTCCCAAGGATGATCACACGGAGGAAGTTGAAATCACTGATACTCAACAACAATGACAACATTAATAGAGCTTACAAACATGATAAGACAAAGTAATAGTGCATTTAATACTAATGATATTTTAGGTTTTGAAAAAAGAATTGAAAGAACAAGAAAGTTGTTGGAAAGAGACGGAGAAGTTATCTGGGAAGGAGAGATTAAATTCATGCTATGGAATGCAACTGGCATGATGCCGAATTTGGATAGAATTGTCAAGAGGATGGAGGATGAAGAAATTTTGTTATGTTTTGTCACTGAAACCTGGCTGAATCCGAAACATTCTATTCCATCAGTCTGCAAAGAGAGCTCGTCTGTATGCACAATAATGCCTCAGGGGCGTGATAGAGGGAAAAACGGAGTATCAATGATAATCAACCCAAAAATGAGCAAGCACCAGGCTTTAAAAGATACAGAAGTGATGACAAAGGACACTGTCAATGGTACCTTTTTACATGTAAAAATCGGAAGCGTCAATATTTTATGCATCTATTACCCGCCATCATGCGAAACTGAACTCGAAATTTGGCTCGAAGAGGTTCTTTTAAAATGCAATATTGACTCTGGACGTGGTCTGATTATACTTGGTGACTTTAACGCAAGACTTAAGGAATGGAACGATCATGAAAATAATGTGCGGGGCATATGCTTACGAGATTTTACGGAAAATATTGGGTTGACTCGAATAGATTCGGGCCCGAACGCAACATTTATAAAGTCAATGAGTCGACCACAGGATGGATGGTCCATTGTAGACCATGTATTCTCCAATTGTAATCAGATCGAATGTACTGTTGCACCTCCCTTTAATTCTGCTGCGGGCCATCGCCCAATCAAGGGTAAATTCATGATATCTGCTGATACCCGAAATGAGCCACCCATGTATAAGCGACTTCTATTGGAGAATATTCGAAAAGAAGACGTAAAAGAGTCTCTCCTGAGTAACCTTGAAAATTTGGCTGCACGGAATATTAGAAAAGTCCGGGATACTAGATTTGAAATCTCAACATCAACATCTATTGATTACAAGCAAAAGAAAATTGACCTTTTGGACAGGGAACTAACTGAGGATTGGCTTAATGTTGGTCGTCGGATACTTGGTGAAAAAATCGCTGGAAAAAGAGTTGTACAGCATGAATATCTACAAAGCAGCCTATTAGAAGCTCTTGAATCAGAAATTATATGGGAATCGAACGAAGACAGACTGAGGCAACTCATGAAATCTTCGGAGAAGGAACGAATTCGTCTGCGAAAAGAAAAATTTGATCTCTTTGCCGATAAAATCGGTAATGCTCCAGCGGCTGATATGATGAAGGTCGTATCCTCAATGCTTAGGAATCGAAGAAAAGAACAACAAGCCTTGAATTCATCACCCGCTTCGCTCGAAGCATACAAATGTTATTTTGAAGGTATGAACAAGAACACTCTCCCGACCCCGAGCATAACAACGGAACCAATAATGTACCCAATGAGAGATCCAGACTCCTCGAACGTCGGAAGACATTTTGGACCTTCAATTATAAAAGACATAATCAAGCGCATTCAATGAAACAAGGCTCCTGGTGCATCTGGTCTTACTTATGACCTTTTGAAATGTGGAGATCATCAAACAACCAAGCTAATCTCGGAATTTTTTAAGCTGCTTGTTCATGTGAAACTTGTACCCCAATCTTGGAAACGCTCAATTGTGGTACCAGTCCCGAAGAAAGGCGATCTCACCCAAATCCAAAATTATCGCCCCATATCTCTCACTGAACCACTTCGAAAAATATTTGAGCATTGCATGCTACGATACGTGAATGATAGTGCGGGACCATCCTTCCTTACCCAAGGAGGCTTCAGAACAAATCACTGTTGCAATGATATGATTGTTGTCCTCCAAGAAACTATGCTAACAATGAAAAAAGAAAGAAAAATGCACAAAATGGAAAACAAGAATATGCATGTGGCTTTCCTGGACATCAAGGCGGCTTACGACTCGGTTGATCGAAGAATACTATGGAGACGGTGTATAAATCGTGGACTTTGCCCTGATGCAGTTGACATCCTTAAGCAGCTTTTTGATCATAACTCATCTCAAGTCGTAGTCAATGGACGAAAGTCGTCCCCATATCATATCGACTCCGGTGTCCTTCAAGGTTCAGTATTGAGCCCTTGCCTGTACTCCATTTTTATTGATGACTTAGCAAGAGAACTTGAAACATCCCACAAAGTGAAGATTGGCTCGGCAGAGATAAATTGTACAATGTATGCAGACGACATTGCTCTTTTCGCAGACGAAGCATGGAAGCTACAAGAGCTTTTAAATATTTGCACAGTACACGCTGAAAAAAACAGATACATGTTCAACTCTTTGAAATGTGAAAGTATTAGTGACGAAGGAAATGGATTTTTTATTCATGGAGAAGTGATGCCGTCTACCAAAGTCTTTAAATACCTGGGAGTTGAGATGAAAAGAGATGGAATTGATTACAAAGCATTTTTGAAGAGGAGAATTGACGAATCTAAGAGAGCGGCGGAAAAGCTCATTGGAATGGGCATGAATATTGGTGGACTACCTCTTAAAGCTGCATCAGTCCTATACAAGGTGTTTATCCGACCCAAACTAGAAGCTAGTATGTGTATTCTTCCAACTTTCAAAAGCGTCCACGTAAAACTTGATTCAGCTCAATGTGCTATTCTTCGGCGCATCTTAAGAACTGGGAAGTCTGCAATAGCAACAATATGTAGAAGCCTCTTGCAAACGCCTAGAATGTATCACCGGATCAAATGGCTCCGCTCCCGCTTCATTAGGAGATTTGATCACATACTTGAAAGCACACACATTCTCAAGACGTCATCAACATCCGAAAGCAGTTGGATCGAAAAGGAAATACGTTTTGATTTATATGGCGAAGATGTTGACAAATATGAAGCCTGGTATGACGAAATGATCCATGTTCACTCGGAAACTCGTGAATCAACTGGTGACACACTGCAGATCAAAACTTCGAAAAGACTCCCTTGGTTTATTGTCACTAAAGTACCTTCGCAAGTCCTTCGACCCATACTCAATTGGATTCTCAAACGGTACCCTGGAATGGACCCACCGATATGTTCCAAATGTAGAAGTGCCCGTGCAACTCATGATCATATTGCTCTATGCAACAAGATTCTGGAAAATGAATTCCCTGAAATTTGTTTCCGCTTCCGCCCAGAAAAAAGACTATCGACGATCCCAGAGACAAATCGACCTGAAATTCTTGAAAATCTTGCCAGAACCATTGCCATAGCTGTTTCTAACTCTATCCCCCAATTTAATTTTGAAATTCTTTCTAACAACTGATAATTCTTTTATTCTTCTTTTATTTCCATTAATATCTTTAGTTTCATTACACTCTGCTGAATCTTCATTGAATGTAGATGTATTTTTTAGGTCAACCTCCGACCAGGGTGTCGGTCTGTTTATTTAAATAAAATGTCTTTGATCTCTTAAAAAAAAAAAAAAATCTATACGTTAGCATGGGTCCCGCACTTCAACCGCCAACCTCGGCTCCCTCAAAGGCTTTTTCGAACAAAAAATTATCGCAATTCGAAGTCTTATTTTCTGAATCTGATGAAACCACTGAATTCCCCGAGTTTGACTCGTGCGAAGAAGTGTCCCGACACCCTGAGGCGAGTCAAATTAATTGGCCCAGCAAAACGATTGAAGCATTCCGTCATTTCTTCAATTTACTCCCACCCGATGAAGTTTTTGACAGC
>CAZHKJ010000050.1:6857-8624 GCA_964533115.1 uncultured Candidatus Peribacteria bacterium
ATGATAACAGGCTCACTCAGACTGTTAAGGCAATCTCCTCGGACAATGAGCTTTATTGCGTCAAGTGTTTTGCCATGCGCCCACTAAAGAAGCACGGGAAGGTTAAATCCACTTACCAATTTGAATGCCGAAATCATAAAATTTCGGCTAAACAAATTTTAGAAAATTTGCCAGATGAGCTCATAGTAGAATTGATACCAACGGAGCCGAGGGCTTTTTTCAACTCAGTTTTGAAATGGTTAAGTAAAGACCATCTTAGCCCCGAACTTGTGAAGCTAACCACGGAAAGAAATGCCGTTAAAAGATTCTCTCAATCATTTGATGAAGACTCCAAGAAATGTACCAGTCTCATTAAAGCCCGAAATGTTGAAAACGGGTACATTACTGAAGCGATCGGTATGAAGAACCGCATGGCATCATTGGAGGAAACCGTCAACCAACTGGCTCGAGAAATTAAGGACCTCGCCGCGGTAAACTCTTTGTTAAAACAGGAAAACAAGGCTCTTCTCGAGGAAAACCAATTGCTGAAACGCCACCTATCCTCCCCTTCCCCTACTGTGTCAACAAATACTAAAGCCATGTCTTACGCAGACATTACAACCAAATGTGTCCCCTTAAAATTCTACACCAAAGCCGGTAGCCAATTACCAAGGGAAATAATTGAACCAGCTCCTACGCAAAGCAATATTAATATAGCCAAAATATCTAGCACCGATATATACTCCCCGCTAAAATTTGTCTACTTTGAAGGATGCCATCGCAAGACTGCGAGCACTTACCGGAACATGCTCCCGAAAATCGGAATAGACGCTCATTGGGCCCGAGATATCACTTTCCTTGCCGAAGATCTTGTGCAAATTACTACATTTGAATCAAAAGAACAAATTCTGATTAAAGCCATGGAATCCATTTCACCATCAGTCAAGCACCTCCGGGACTTTGAACCATGCATTGGCAAATCATATGAGAAGTATGGGCCCTACACTGACGAGAGCGCCAAAAAGGCCTACTTTGCACTAATGGAAAAAAACACTGAACGCTTGAAGAAAGATTCAAAGCAGATTCCGTCACTCAAACGTGTAGCAGCATTTTTCACAAAGGTTGTTGAAGCTAAAAACATCAAATACCAATCACCTAGACGCATCCCGACGATATTCTGTCTTGGCGACTTTATAAATACTGTTGACGCCAAAACTTATGCGAAGGACAAGATTGAAACAAACTTTGATATGGAAATCGAACCGTCTCAGCTGCTCTCTCAAGATTCTCAAGATGCACATAGCGCAGCGAAAGTGATCTACGTTGAGTCAACACAACCACCTAATGACCAATAAGGCATTCCAAAGCTTAAACGAAAGGACAATTATAGAATATATTGAAATGGACAACATAACAGGTAACATACTGAATACTAATAATTTTTTAGAAATAGACGAGATAATTAATGAGGCAAGGGAAATGAGTGAAAGAGTGACTAATTCAGTCTGGACAGGAACAATTAAGTATATGCTGTGGAATGCCACTGGTTTAGCAAAGAATGTGGATCGAATTGTAAGACGAATGATAGATGATGAAATTTTAATATGCTTCGTGACCGAAACTTGGCAGCATCCCGAGCGTCAAATTCCAGCAGTATGTCGAGACACGTCTGCTGTCTGTGTTATTCACCCGGTCGGTTACGAAAGAGGGAAAAATGGGGTGTCAATGTTAATTAACCCGAGAATGGAGGAGCACCCATTGATCAAAGGAATGCAGGTACTTGCGCGT
>CAZHKJ010000051.1:0-1052 GCA_964533115.1 uncultured Candidatus Peribacteria bacterium
ATCTTCTTCGGCACAAAGGGCTTGTTGAGTGTTTCGAGCCGCAGCACCTTCCATACCCGTTCCTACTATAGGTGTTTGAGGTTTAAGGAGAGGAACCGCTTGACGTTGCATGTTTGATCCCATGGAGGCACGAGTGTTGTCGTTATGCTCCAAGAAAGGAATCAGCGAAGTGGACACGGAAATGATCTGTTGTTGCGAGATGTCGATGTGAGTCACATCTTTTTCAGGCATATTCATGGGTTCTCCATTTTTTCGTGCCACGGCGGAGTCTTCCAAGAGTTCTCCATGTTCATCTACGGGTGTTCCAGATTGAGCGTAGACAATTTCTCGTTCATCTTCGGCGTCAAAGTAAGAAATTTTTGTTCCGAGATAGGCTTTGACAGGGATCTCTTTGAGATCTTTAGCCTTGGCCAGAGTTTGAGCTTCTTTTTCGCTGACTTTTGTGCCAGCTTCAATGCCTTCAACGGTCTCGATGAGTTCGTGTCCGATGGCCGCTTTCCCATCGTTTTTGACGGTATGGAGCACTTCACGGAGAGGCATCTCGATGAATCCATACTTGTTTAGACGGGCTTGGGTGGCCAAATGAACGACCAGACCGATGTTTGGTCCTTCTGGAGTGGCGATAGGACAGATTCTTCCATAATGAGAAGGATGTACGTCACGAACATCGAAGGAGGCACGTTCACGAGAAAGTCCTCCAGGTCCCATGGCAGAAAGGCGACGTTTGTGCTCCAGTTCTGATAGAGGGTTGGTTTGATCCATGAATTGAGAGAGCTGAGAGCTCGCATAAAATTCACGAAGCGCCGCTGTGATTGGGCGAGAGTTGATGAGTTGAGTAGGAGTCACTGTTTCGAGATCCATCACGGTCATACGGTCTTTAGCGATGCGCTCGGTACGTAGTAGTCCCACGCGGAACTTATTCTGTACGAGTTCGCCCACAGGACGAATACGACGGTTGGAAAGGTGATCGATATCATCCGGTTCCGCTTCTTTGTTGTTCAGTTTGATGAGGTGCTTGAGGATCAAAATAAAATCATCGACTTGGAAAGTGT
>CAZHKJ010000051.1:1087-8287 GCA_964533115.1 uncultured Candidatus Peribacteria bacterium
ATTTGGCGTTCTGAGGTCAAAGCGACGGTTGATCTTGTAGCGAGCTACAGATCCCATATCGTATTTCTTATAGTCAAAAAACAAGGATTCAATCAATGCTCGCGCATTTTCGGGGGTAGCCAAATCTCCCGGGCGGATTTTCTTGTAAATGGCTTTGTAAGCCTCATCAGCGGTTTTTGCCGGATCTTTTTCCAGGGTCAAGAGCATGTAGTCATGAATGGGATCTTTGATGTCCTCTTTAAAGAGATCCATGATTTTTTTATCGGTATCAAAACCAAATACTCGAAGCATGGAAGTGATGTAGATTTTGCGCTTTCGGTCGATTTTTACAGTAATGACGCCTTTCTTATCCGTTTCGATTTCAAGCCAAGCTCCACGTTTTGGAATGATTTTTGCATTGTGCATTCCTGAAGCGATGGGGTTTTTGGAGAAAAATACTCCGGGTGAACGAACGATTTGAGAAACCACGACACGTTCAATTCCATTCACAATGAAGCTACCGTGCTCCGTCATGAGAGGCACAGGCCCGAGGAATACATCCTGCTCTTTAATTTCTCCACTCTCTTTGTTGATGAGCTGCACGTGAACCTTGAGAGGGGCTTCGTACGATAGATTTTTTGAACGACATTGTTCTGGAGTGTACTTGCATTCTCCCAGAGAATGATCCAGGAACTGAAGTTCCAGTTTTTTTCCGGAGAAATCGGAAATAGGAGAAATTTCATCAAGAAGCTCTCGGATTCCTTCATTCAAGAACCATTTATAAGAGTCTGTTTGAATTTCGATCAAATCAGGTAGGTCAATATTCCACTGATTGTCTACAAAATAGACACGTTCCAGTGGTTTTGTTGAAAGACGTCCTGCGGCTGAAGCTTCTGAAGGGGAGACCTTCGAAGAGGGAGCCTTGGACTTGGCAGAGGTTTTGGGCATAGGCCAACGACGATTTAAAGATATAAAAGCAGAAGGAAGCACGCACCGTCGTCACGGCGAGTCTGACCTTTGCCCCCTCTCTCAACGCAATCAGAACCGAGGGCTGTATCGCGCGTATTATATAAGGAAAGGCCCAGGTGTCGAACAAAATCGCTTGACAGCTTACTTGAAAGATTTTACTTCTTCATTTGAAAGCACTCTAAATGTGCCGCTTTTTAAATCGCCGAGTTGTACGGCCCCAATGGATGTACGAATCAAGCGTGCAACAGGGAAGCCCAGCAGTTCCATGACCCGTCGAATTTGACGTTTGCGCCCTTCTCCTAATCTCATTTCGAGCCAAGTATAGGTTTTTCCAGTTTTTTCCACGCTTTCTTGGCTGAGTATTCGTACTTTCATGGGCTTCAGCAAATAATCGTCCAGGTAAATAGGACCTGTGCGGATTTTTTCGAGTGCATTTTCTTGTACCTTCCCGTGCACTAAGACTTCGTAATTTTTTTCGTGGCCAAATTTAGGATGAGTCAGCCGTTCAAGTAAGGCTCCATCTGAGGTGAAAAGGAGTAATCCTTCACTGTCTTTATCCAGTCGTCCGATGGGATTGAGATGATGATATTCTGTGGGCAGCAAATCCATCACCGTTTGATTGTGGAAGGGGTCGCTTTTGCTCGTCAATACGCCGCGTGGTTTGTGCAGAGCCAGGGTGATGGGGGCGGATTTTTCGGGTAAAGCGCGTCCATCTACTTCAATTTTATCGTTTGGGCTTACTTTAATCCCCATCTTTTGGATGCGTTTTCCGTTCACATGTACACGCCCGGCGTCGATTAAATATTCCGCTTCACGTCGAGAACAGAGCCCACTGGCCGCGATGACTTTGTGCAGGCGCTCTCTTTCTGAGTTGTTTTGACTTGAATTTGCTTTCATAATGCTCACAGTCTACTCTTTTTTCTTGGATTCGTCCCGTCAAAATCATTATGAATGTTAAAATTCACGAATCATGGAAGCAGCGTTTGAGCTCAGAATTTGAAAAAGCTTATTTTATCGAGCTCACTCGTTTTGTACGTTCGGAGTATGCGAGCAAGACTATTTTCCCCAGTCCCGCAGATATTTTCCGTGCTTTTGAGCTCTGTCCATTTGAGAAGGTGAAAGGGGTGATTTTAGGGCAAGATCCCTATCATGGAGTGGGGCAGGCCAACGGGCTTTGCTTTTCCGTTCATCCCGGACTTGCTCTTCCGCCCTCTCTCCAAAATATTTTTAAGGAAATTCAGTCTGATGTGGGCGGCTCTCTTCGTACGCAGGGCTCTTTGGAAGATTGGGCGAAGCAAGGCATACTGCTGCTCAATGCCACTCTTACGGTGGAGGCCCATCAAGCGGGTTCTCACCAAAAAAAGGGCTGGGAGCCATTTACCGATGCGGTTGTTTCCGTTTTATCTCGCGAAAAAGAACAGCTCGTTTTTATGTTGTGGGGACGTTATGCTCAACAAAAGGGAGCTCATATTGATGCCGATCGGCATCTGATTTTAAAGGCGGCGCATCCATCTCCTTTTTCTGCTTACGATGGATTTTTTGGATCTAAGCATTTCAGTCAGGCCAATGCTTATTTTCAAGCTCATGGGCAAGAGCCGGTGCAGTGGGCTTAGCTTTTTCGCTCAATTTTGTCTCGTCCTCCCATGTAGGGTCTGAGTACGGTTGGAATGGTGACGGTGCCATCTGCATTCTGGTAGATTTCCAGAATTGGAATTAGAATTCGAGGGGAAGCCACGCAAGTGTTGTTGAGGGTGTGTACGAATTGCATCTTTCCATTGGCATCTTTGTAGCGAATGTTGAGACGGCGTGCTTGGAATTCGTGAAAAGTCGAACAAGAATGAGTCTCTCCATAGTTTCCGCGTGAGGGCATCCATGTTTCGATGTCGTTTTTATAGTACTGCCCTTGCCCCATATCTCCGCTGCATACGGCTACTACTCGATAGGGGAGATGCAAATCTTCCAAAACTTCTTCGGCATTTTTGAGCAGCATTTCGTGCATTTTTTTGGATTCTTCAGGGTCATTTTTGCAGAGGACCACCTGTTCTACTTTTTGAAATTGATGAATTCTATAAAGTCCACGAGTGTCTTTTCCGTAAGTTCCCGCTTCACGACGGAAGCAGTATGAGTACCCCGCATAGAGTTTAGGGAGTTCTTCCGCTTTAAGAATTTCGTCGCGATGATAAGAAGTCACAGGGACTTCGCTGGTGCCGATGAGATATTTGTCATCGCTTTCAATATGTTCGTCTTCCGGACGTTTAACACCCAAGGTGTAAGCTTGTTCTTCTCCGCCGGGAAAATAACCTGTGCCTTCCATGGCATTTCGATTCACCATTAGAGGGGGCAGATAGGGAGAGAAGCCTTTGGAGACGAGTTTGTCGAGCGTAAAACGTAGGATGGCGAGTTCTAAAAGAGCGCCTTCATTTTTGAGGAAGTAACTGCGAGATCCTCCGATTTTCACCCCTCTTTCTACGTCAATGATGTCTAGTTCTTCACCCAAGGTGATGTGATCTTTGGGCTCAAAAGGGCGTCCATTTTCGTCTTTGAATTCGGGGATTTCGCCTTTTTTATAGAGCTCCACATTTTCACTGTCATCTTTTCCCTCTGGTGTTTCGGGAGAGCAAGGGGCGGGAGCTCGGAGCAATAAACCTTTCCATTCCATTTCGATGCGGCTCAAGTCTTCACTGAGCGATTTTTCAAGAGCTCCTTTACTGCGCATCTCTTCGATGGCGGCTTGTTTTTCTGGGCCTTCCAAACTCTTAATTCGGTCATTGGCGGCATTTTTTTCAGCGCGAATGGCTTCCAATTCGCTGCTTAAGTTTCGACGTTTTTCATCCACTCCAATGAAATGAGTAACGTCAAAGTGGACACGCTTTTTTTGAGCGGTTTCCTCAATGAGTTTTGGATTTTGGATGATGAATTTTGGATCGAGCATGAACTTTAATTAAGCGCGCTCAGCTTAGCGAAGAAGCCGAAGTGGAGCAAGCCAAGCTATTCGCTCTTCGCCTCCTCTTTTGTTTTTCGTTCCATTTTGATCACGGGCAAACGTTTGATGAACACTTGCTTTCCTTCGATGAGAATCTGTAATTCAATGGGCTCCCATGTCTCAATTTTTAAGGCCTGTACTCGCCAAAAATGATTGTGAACCCCCAGTTCGTTCACGATTTCTTTTTCGAAGCTGGACTTTGCGAGTACTCGGTCCTGCTGCATCAAAGTGAAGCTTATGGAACGTTTTCCTTTGGGCAGGACCAATCTTGAGACCACAAAGAGTTGAGGATGAGTGGCGGGAGTTTTTTCCGTGAGGATGCGTTCAAAAATACCGTTGAGGTTTATTTTGCCATCTACAGCAATGGAGGCGTAATCACAAAACATAGCATATTCAACCGGCTGGATTTTCATGGATTATTTGTTAGAGGTTTTAAAAGGTTTGGGTAAACGATAAATGGGAAGTTCGGCTTGGCCCACTTCCGTACCGTTCTCAAAGACTTTAAGCTGTATGGCATCCCACGTTTCCAGAGGGAGTTCAAAAACAGCCCAGAGGTGATTTTGGGGTTCGGATTTTTTAGTGACTTCTTTTTGAAAATGAGTTTTTGCGAGCACGCGATCTTCTTGCATGAGAGTGAGCGTCACTTCATGATTCCCTTTTGGAAAATCAAAACGGGTGAGAATGTACATTTGGGGATACCGTGTAGGAATCTCCATGGCAAAAAGACTTTCAAAGATTCCCACAAGATTAAGCTTGCCGTCCGTGCTCATGGAAGCATGGTCGCAAAAGTGAACGAAGGGAAGGGTGGTTTTCATGTGGATTTATTTTAGCACGGATTTGTGAATTAAACTCTACCTAAGCTCAAGTCTCGAATGAAATTAGAAACTGAGCTGTAGCCTTCTTTTGCTGCATTTTGCTCAATCTTCTTTTTGTCTTCTGCGGTCACGCGAAATCGGATCACTTCGTTTTGACTTTCACTATGTTTCTTTTCTGCTGCGATTAAATTTGGCAAATCTATTAAAAGACTTGGGATGTCTTCATTTAAGAATTCCTGATCAATGTTCGCCTCTTCACACTTCACGTGCGTTGTTTCTTCAGATGTTTGTTTGAGCGTGTAGGCGCACTTTTTGTTGTTGATAGTGAGGGTGTATTGTATGGTGTTTTTCATGATTGTTTTGGTGAGCTTATAAGCTGTTTTCTTTTATAATCTTCATTGCTAGTTTCTTGTAAAATTCTTTGCAGTCCTTGTTGTGCATTGGGATGATTAGATCGGAACTTAGGGTAGGATGTTTAAACTTTTGATGACTGCCTTTGGCGGAAATTTTTTCAAACCCTTTTTCGATGAGTATTTTTTCAATGTCACGGTAGTGTAGGGAGCTTGGATCTTCCATGAACTTTTTCAATAGCTTTCCCTTTTTAGTCATAGCCTTTCATTAGATTCTAAGTCTACTAAAAATGTAGCCACATTGTCAAGCTTTGTAGCTACATTTCTAAGTTGAATTAAAGTAAGAGGGGAGAAAGATAGTGGCCCCTTTAAACTTGAATAGTCCAGGCTTATTTCACTTCACCCTCAATAGTAGGCCCTTCACCTTCTTCTTTCGCGCCCTCTTCTGCGGTGGCATCTTCAGGCTTTGAGTCTTTAGGATAGACTTTAACCTCGGGATCTTCGCTTGCGCTAGCACCTGGTTGTTGGTACATGGCTGCGCCGATTTTTTGAAGTTCGCTACTGAGCATTTCGCTGGCTGTTTTGATTTCTTCTACGGAAGCTTCTTTATTCTCAAGGACTTTTTTGAGCTCACTCACTTTGCTTTCTACGGTCGTCTTCATTTCAGCGGGAACTTTTTCGCCGAGATCTTTAAGCGTCCGTTCGGTTTGAGCTACAATAGATTCGGCGTTCACGCGTGCTTCTACCGCGTCTTTCTTTTTCTTGTCTTCATCCGCGTGGAGCTCCGCTTCTTTCCTCATCTGTTCGATTTCTTCTTTTGAGAGTCCGGAATGTCCGGTGATCGTGATGTGTTGTTCCTTTCCTGTGGCTTTGTCTTTTGCCTTAACGTTCATGATTCCGTTTGCATCGATGTCGAAAGTCACTTCGATTTGAGGCATTCCGCGAGGGGCAGGGGGGAGTCCATCGAGTTGGAAGTTTCCGAGGAATTTATTGTCTTGTGCAATGGGGCGCTCTCCTTGGAAGATACGAATATCGACGGAAGGCTGACTGTCGGCGGCCGTGGAATAGACCTGAGATTTTGAGGTTGGGATTGTGCTGTTGCGTTCGATCATGGGAGTCATCACTCCGCCCAAAGTTTCAATTCCAAGGGTGAGAGGGGTAACGTCCAAAAGAAGCACATCTTTCACATCTCCTTGCAAAACTCCTCCTTGAATGGCTGCTCCTATTCCAACGACTTCATCCGGATTGATCCCACGGTGAGGCTCTTTTCCGAAAATTTCTTTTGCTTTTTCTTGGACCGCTGGCATTCGAGTCATTCCTCCCACGAGCACGACCTCCGCAATGTCGCTCACATAAACTTTTGCGTCCTCAATGGCTTGCTTACAAGGTTTCATTAGGCGTTCGAAGAGGGGAGCACAGATGTCTTCCAATTTACTTCGTGAGAGTTTGATGACGAGATGTTTTGGACCATTTTTATCGGCCGTGATGAAGGGCAAATTGATCTCGGTTTCGTGTTGGCTGGACAGTTCTATTTTTGCTTTTTCAGCCGCTTCTTTAAGGCGTTGCAGCGCTACTTTATCTTCACGCAAATCAATGCTTTCTTGTTTTTTGAATTCATCGGCTAGCCATTCAATAATGAGGTTATCGAAATCGTCTCCTCCGAGCATCGTGTCTCCGTTGGTGGACAAGACCTGGAAGACTCCATCTCCAAGTTCCAAAATAGAAATATCGAAGGTTCCTCCTCCTAGGTCAAATACGGCGATTTTCTTTTCTCCGGAATGCTTATCCAGACCATAGGCAAGAGCAGCTGCGGTGGGTTCATTGATGATGCGTTCTACCGTGAGGCCAGCGATTTCTCCGGCATCCTTGGTGGCTTGACGTTGGGCGTCATTGAAGTAGGCGGGTACGGTGATTACGGCACGAGTTACGGCTTCACCGAGGTATTTTTCAGCATCGGCTTTTACTTTTTGAAGCACCATGGCGGAAATTTCAGCTGGGCGACGTTCCTTGCCGTCGAGCATGATTTCAACTTCGCCTTGTTTCCCTTTGTGAGTTTCGTAAGGCAGGCGGTCAGTGATGTTTTTGACCTCACTTGCTTGGCGAC
>CAZHKJ010000051.1:8297-8511 GCA_964533115.1 uncultured Candidatus Peribacteria bacterium
TTTTCCATCGAGCACAATATCTACCTCACCTGTTTTTGATTTACTTGTTTCGAAGGGGAAGCGTTTAGTGAGTTCTTTGACTTCACTGTGTTGACGTCCGATTAAACGTTTAGCTGAAAAGATGGTGTTTTTTTCATTCATCACCATCTGACGTTTAGCGGGTTCTCCTACGAGACGTTCCCCATCTTTAATGGCAACGATGGAAGGAGTGGTG
>CAZHKJ010000052.1:0-8187 GCA_964533115.1 uncultured Candidatus Peribacteria bacterium
GCGCTTCCAATGGCATTTTTGGGCCGATTTTGCAGGATGCGCTCGCCTGGATTTTTGACTTCACAAAGCCCATCTTCAGTCATCTCGAAAAGGCCGACTTCGCTCACAGGTCCAAAACGATTTTTCATGGCTCTTAAAATACGAAATTCATGATCTCTTTCTCCTTCTAAAATCAAAACGGTATCCACGAGGTGTTCGAGTACTTTTGGACCGGCCAAGTGTCCTTCTTTGTTCACGTGCCCAATCAGCAGGGTTGGAATTTTCAGCGTTTTGATTTTGCTCATGAGGATTTCGGTGACGTAGCGGACTTGGCTTAAGCTGCCGGCTACTCCCGGGATTTCCCCTGACGCCATCACTTGAATGGAATCAATCACCAGAAAATTTGGTTTTTCTGCATCGATGGTGGCCAAAATGGTTTCGAGCTCGGTTTCGTAAAGGAGGCTAATGTTTGAAGCCTCGGCATGAAGGCGGTGGGCGCGGTCAGACACTTGATCGATGGATTCCTCTCCGGTGATGTAGAGGACTTTTTCTTTTTGCATGGCCATTTGATGGACGACTTGCAAGGTGAGGGTTGACTTACCAATGCCAGGTTCACCTGATAGAAGGATGAGACTTCCTTCTACCACTCCTCCACCTAAGACGTTATCCCATTCAAAGATTCCTGTTTGAGTTCGCGGGCTAGTGGGGTGATCTTTCGTGAGGGCTGCAGGCTGTTCTCTTGGAGTATTCCGCGGGCTTAGACTAAGGCGTGTCTTTTCGGCTTTTCCTATATTAATCACTTCTTCACTTAAACTGTTCCACTCGTTGCAGGAGGGGCAGCGTCCCATCCACTTCGAGCTTTCTTGTCCGCAATTTTGACATAAATAAACGGTTTTTAATTTCATAATCGTGCGTAAGTGAGTGTATGCTCACCCTAATTAAGTCTGGACTTTTTTGCAAGCCGACTTTAAAATCCTGCCCGTGGATCGGTAGCTCAGTTGGTAGAGCAGAAGACTCTTAATCTTTTGGTCGAGGGTTCAAGTCCCTCCCGGTCCACCATTTAATTGAACCTTATGTCTAATCTCATCACCGTTATTCAAGGACTTTGTTTCGTTCGTCCTTTGACTCCGCTCCGTAGTACCCCGAATGTCGATTTTAATGCCATCCCTGTCCTTGAAGGTTTGGGCTCTATTGACAGTGTGCGTCATGAACCTGGCGCTTATAGTCCCTCCTTGAGTGGCTCTGATATGAGGCCTTGGTACATGCATCCTGATCAAGAGGACAATTTATTGGTGTGCTCGGGGAAACGCATTGTGGAACTTTACAGTCAAGAACATGGCACGGTGGAGATTTTTGAAGTCACGCCGAATCGACTTATGCAATGCAAGCCGAATCTGTCCGAATGTCGAGTGATTTACGAAGGTCCTCATCTTTTTGGTTGGCCGGTGAATGTTTTTCATCGAGTGCATAGCCCAGAAGGAAGCACGTCTGTTAATTTTGCGCGACATTACTCTGCCTTTGATCTATCTACGAATTTCAATATTTATGACTTGAATACCGAAACAGGGGACTACTCTGTGGTTCGAGAAGGGCATTTGGATCAACCTATGAATATTAAGATGGGTGATTAACTATGAAAATATTACGTTGTACTCCAGATCACTTTGATGTTGTTTACGTCATCAATGCTCATATGAAGCCGGGTTCGGCAGACCTTTCCTTGGCACGTTTGCAGTGGCAAGAGCTGGGGCGCATTTATGAACAGATTGGGGTGGAACAAGAAATCATTGCGGGCCAAGCAGGCTTCCCGGACATGGTTTTTTGTGCGAATCAAAGTTTTCCATTTATCGATCCAATGGGACGCCCTGCGGTGTTGCTTTCTAAAATGAATTCACAAGAACGTCGTGGAGAAGTGGCTTTTTTTGAGCGATGGTTTGCAGAGAGAGCTTATCAGATCCATCATCTTCCTGATGAGATTCTTTGTTTTGAAGGGATGGGGGATGCTCTTTATTCGGCTGATCGTGATTGTATTTATTTGGGTCATGGGTTCCGTTCCGACCCTCGAGTAGCTTCTCTTTTGGCAGATAAAACAGGATTGCCTGTTCATCCTTTAAATTTGGTTCATGAGGCTTTTTATCATTTGGATACGGCTTTGATCCCACTTTCAAAAACTCAAGCCCTTGTGGCGCCGATGGCTTTTGACTCGGATTCGTATGCTTTCTTAAAAGAACAGTTTGCCGATTTGATTGAGTTGACTTACGAAGAAGCCATGAACTTTGCCGGGAATGGGCATTGTCCCGATTCAAAACACGTCATTCTTGAGCAGGGGAGCCCTCGTGTTGAAGAGGAGCTGGCTTCACGGGGTTTTATTCCATTGCCGGTGAATACTTCTGAATTCATCAAGGCGGGAGGCTCTGTTTTTTGTTTGAAGTTGGATTTATTGTCTTGAGTCCCTGCTTATTTTTGTGTAGAAATAGGGGGTCCTATGGCAAGGTGGCGGAACGGTCACGCAGCGGTTTGCAAAACCGTACCAAATGGGTTCGACTCCCATCCTTGCCTCCATTGTCCTTTTTATTGTCGATCTACCCTGCCTGGGTGGTGAAATGGTAGACACGCAAGACTTAAAATCTTGTGGCCGCAAGGCCGTGCGGGTTCGATTCCCGCCCCAGGCACCAACCTTATTATTATCTTTTACTATGATTCCACTAGTTAAGCTCATTTGGCAGGCGATGCTGGGGTCCGTTTTTCTGTATACTGCTTTAGGATATGCCTTTTCATCAAAGCTTATTCCTTTTCAATTCCCTGACTTTGCAGGAGCATCAACTCTCTCTATGGTTTTGGCTGCCGTCGCTGGCGTTTCTTTGGCTCTTGCTTATATTTTGCCTTCCCGTTTAACTCAGTCATCTCTTTTGAATCGTGCTATTTTGCAAATGACTCTACTTGAATGGGTAGGGATTCTTGGTTTACTTTATGTCCTTCTAACAGCTGATTTCCCCAAAGCGATGATTTTCTTTGGAGCTTCTATCCTAGGCTTTTTTTTGACTGTTCCAAAGCAGGATCAAGCCCACTAGGAAGAAAGGCAGGCTGAGGATTTGTCCGGTGGTGAAATTGAAGAATCCTTCGTTGAGAGGGAAGTCTTTGAAGAATTCTACGGTGAAGCGCATCATAAAATAGAGCGTGAAAAAGAGCCCTGTAAAGAATCCTGCTCCTGCGGTTTTATACTTTTTGAGCCAAAGAGGGTAAAGAATCATAAAAAGAACTGCTCCATATGCAAATTCGTAGAGTTGGGAAGGGTGACGACTCAGATCATCCACTCGTGAAAAAATCACTCCCCAGGGGGCATCGGTTACCCGTCCCAGCAGCTCACTGTTGAAGAAATTTCCTAAACGGATCAAGCTCACGGGTAAACAAGCGATCACGACAACCACATCTGAATAATCAAAAACACGTAGTTTTTTGTGTCGCCATAAAAAGCATCCGTAGGCGAGCAGTAAGCCGATGGCCGCTCCATGACTGGCTAAACCTCCTTTCCATACGGCAATGATTTGCTCGGGATTGGCTAGATAATAATCCAGTTCATAAAAGACGATGTGCCCCAGTCGAGCCCCTACAATCAGGCCAATGATCAAATAGACGACTAAAGAGTCAAAGATTTCCAAAGAAAGGCCTTTTTTTTCGATCATTTTTCGTCCCAGTTGGTAGGCCATGAGTAGCCCCAGGGCAAAAAAAACACCGTAATAACGGATTTCTAGAGGGCCAAGCTCAAGCAGTACGGGATCGATATTCCAAATCATAAAAGGGGAGGTTAGCGAAGTTCAAAAGACTTCATCATGGTTTCTAGACGTTCAATGGTGAATTCATCTTCGTTGGGTTGATACGTGGCGGTAATGAGGTAGCTTCGGCTGGTTTTTGAGAGGGCCGTTTGCATGAATTCCAGCGTTTCACTGCTTGTGCTGTTTTTCCCGGAAAAGGTGTAGAGGGTGGTTTTGCTCTCGCCACCTCCTAGGTTTAAAGTCAATTCTTCTTGGACGAGCAGTTCATAGCTGAGGAGATGGTCTTGGTGTTCACCTAATTTGTTTTGCATGACGTCAAAACTAGTGAGGAAATCGGGATTTTCTTCTCGAATGATGCTTAAATTGGCGACGAAGTCACCCTCTTTAATATTATTTTTGAAGGCCACCCGAATTCCATCGGGATAGGAAGAGTCAAAAGAGTTGATGATCTCCCAGTCTTCGGGAACGTCGATGATGAATTCCGCTGTTTTATAGGTGATGTAGCGCGTGGACTCACTGTCGCTTTCCGAAACATCTCCGCTATCTACGTTGCTGCTGCAAGCGGATATCAGGAGGGTGGAGATCAGAGCAATAAGGAATAGATTCTTCATGTTTGAATTATATTTCAGTTTTCAGCCCTTCGCCACGGAACTGACTTGACTTTGTTTTACTAAAGCGATATATATTTTGTCGTATAGGTTGCTGCCCTTTGAAATCCTTGAAGTTAGAACTTTCTTTTTCTTCCTCTTCCGGAAGAAAACCACCCTAAGGTCGGCAAGGAATGTTCAGAGTCTCAAATAAGGTTTTTCTGTAAAGATCTCTTTGAGTTTCTGAATTCGCCTCGATTCATTTGGGCGTTTCGCGTTGAAACTCGAACGACTGAATATTCGGAAGGAAGGGAAAGTTCTCACTTAATAAGGTGAGTTTTTATTTTTTATTCTTATTTTTATGAATAAGCCTGATAATGTTCGGTTAGGATACGATGATGCCAATTTTTGTTTCGAGGTAGTAAATGGTGTGATGACTAATATTTTTAACGCTATGAGTGCTGTTAATGCTGCCATTAATAAAGCCATGGGTGGTGGTATATCGCCTAAGGCACAGGAGGTCCGCCCATTAAATGCAGCACAACGCTCCGCTTGGGATCAAGATATTGCTCGCCGCAATGAGATTGCGCAGTGGATCTAATGTCTGACGACAATCTCGTCAATGAGGCCATATTTTTTGGCCTCTTCGGCGGTCATAAAGTTATCGCGCTCGGTGTCTTGCTCGACTTTCTTTAGTTTTTGTCCGCTGTGTTTCGCGAGCAATTCATTGAGTAAATTTTTAGTTCGAATGATGTGGTCGGCATGAATGCGAATGTCGGTCGCTTGTCCTTCCGTTCCTCCCAAAGGTTGGTGAATCATGATTTCGGCATTGGGCAGGGCAAAGCGTTTTCCTTTCGCGCCTCCCGTACAGATGATTGCTCCCATAGAAGCGGCCATTCCCATCACTACGGTGGAGACGTCCGGCTTCACGTACTGCATGGTGTCGTAAATCGCTAATCCAGCGGTTACATGACCTCCGGGGGAGTTGATGTACATAACGATGTCTCGTTTAGGATCTTCGTTCTCAAGAAAAAGCATCTGCGCTACTAGTAGACTAGCCATACCGGCTTCTACTTCCGTGCACATGAACATCAAACGGTCTTTTAGAAGGCGAGAGTAAATGTCATAGGCACGTTCTCCGTCATGGGTTTTTTCCAAGACGGTGGGGACCAGCATGCTCACTACATCCGGAGCGAGCCCCTTATTGTTTTTTAAATCTTTGGCTTGAGCTTTTAAAAGACTCGACTTGGTAAAATGAAAGAAGTTAGACATAGAAAATGGTTTATAAGGACGCAACTGTGGTGCGTGGCGAGATTAACGCTTCTTTATTATAGCAGCTTTAAAAGAATGGTCGAAGTGAAAATTCTATACGAACTCATGAAAATACTATTGACACCAGCTTTAGGAACGCTAAAATCGTCAAGCACGTTTCCCCATTTAGGGAAATTTGCACTTGAGTTGACCTTTGATAATTCAGACCTAATAGAGAGTTCCCAAATTTCAGGTTTTAATTTTGAAATTTTAAACTCAGTTCTTTATCAGCACGCTTGCGTGTTTGGTAAAAAATAGAGTCAATCAAATTCTTTTTGGAGAGTTTGATCCTGGCTCAGGATGAATGTTGGCGGCGCGTCTAATACATGCAAGTCGAGCGAGGCTTCGAGCCGAGCGGCGGACGGCAGAGTAACACGTTGGTAACTGCCCCTAACTCAGGGATAACATTGAGAAATCAGTGCTAATACCGGATAGTCCCGCAAGGGTAAAGCTTTTGCGGTTAGGGAGGTGCCTGCGTCCTATCAGCTAGTTGGCGAGGTAATGGCTCACCAAGGCGATGACGGGTAGCTGGTCTGAGAGGATGGCCAGCCTGAGGGAAACTGAGACACGGTTCCCACTCCTACGGGAGGCAGCAGTAAAGAATCTTCCACAATGGACGAAAGTCTGATGGAGCGACGCCGCGTGCAGGATGACGGCCTTCGGGTTGTAAACTGCTTTTCTGAGAGAATAATTCTGAAGGTATCTCAGGAATAAGCACCGGCAAATCTCGTGCCAGCAGCCGCGGTAATACGAGAGGTGCAAACATTATCCGGAATCATTGGGCGTAAAGCGTCCGCAGGTGGCGCTGTAAGTAGGGTATTAAATCTTGAGGCTCAACTTCAAGGCTGTGCCCTAAACTACAGTGCTAGAGATTAGGAGGGGTGAGCGGAATTCTGCATGTAGGGGTAAAATCCGTAGATATGCAGAGGAACACCAAAAGCGAAGGCAGCTCACTGGCCTACATCTGACACTCAGGGACGAAAGCGTGGGTAGCGAACGGGATTAGATACCCCGGTAGTCCACGCCGTAAACGATGATCACTCGGTGTTGGGAGTTCGACCCTCTCAGTGCCTAAGTTAACACGATAAGTGATCCGCCTGAGTAGTACGATCGCAAGATTAAAACTCAAAGGAATAGACGGGGACCCACACAAGCGGTGGAGCGTGTGGTTTAATTCGATAATAAGCGAGGAACCTTACCAAGACTTGACATCTTCCGAATCCACTGGAAACAGAGGAGTGCCGTAAGGAACGGAATGACAGGTGCTGCATGGTTGTCGTCAGCTCGTGCCTTGAGGTGTTCGGTTAAGTCCGTAAACGAGCGCAACCCTTATCCTGTGTTGTATTTTTCACAGGAGACTGCCTTGCATAACAAGGAGGAAGGTAGGGATGACGCCAAATCAGCATGGCCCTTATGTCTTGGGCGACACACGCGCTACAATGGCCGGTACAACGGGCAGCCAAGGAGTAATCCGGAGCGAATCCCCAAAACCGGTCCAAGTTCGGATTGAGGGCTGCAACTCGCCCTCATGAAGCTGGAATCGCTAGTAAATGCGTATCAGCCACGGCGCATTGAATATGTTCCTGGGTCTTGTACTCACCGCCCGTCAAGTCATGAAAGATAGGGGTGCCCAAAGATCCCGCTCAGCGGGGGCTAAGGCAAAACTATTGATTGGGACTAAGTCGTAACAAGGTATCCGTACGAGAACGTGCGGATGGACCATCTCCTTTTAAGGAGTTACAAGGGCTTCGAAAGAAGCTGTGTAATTATTTCCTAGGTCGTCTCTACCTTAATTGGTAGAGCTTCTACACTGCGAAGTGTAGAACCCTGGAATTTGGCCTCTCTATTAAGTCTGGATCGTCAGAGCTTTTCAAGCCGAAAGACTCCCTTTATTGGGGGTTTTTTATTTTGTCTTGCATAATTTTCATAACACTGTACTATAAAATAAATATTATTTATAGCAAGTTATGAATTCACCTGTGATAGATTTTAGTGGGGTGCCACTAACGGAATGTGCTGAAACTCCTAAACCTTCTAAGAAGCTTATTGATTATGCTAAATTATACAGGCTCTTAGATTCTGTAGATGTTACTGGCGGTATTTTCCTTCCTGGAGATGAGTTAACTAAGCTAGGTTTTCCTCGGGATCAGGTTCTTCTGATTGAGGATCTTTGGAGTGTAGATCCTGCAGGTGCTGAAACTCTATTGAGACTTTTTGCTTCCCTTCCTAAATCAGCTGGAGCAGTGCTGAGGATTTACTCTGAAGATCCTCAAACGGCTCAAGTTCTGCTGACTCTTTTTAAAGAAAATCGTGCTGAGGCTAAAAAGATGCTACGTGCTTTGATTCTTTCTCGTAAGGTGGTTATGCTGGCTACTCGCATGTTTCCTACTGAAATGGAGTTGATTAAGGCAGGTTTTCCTCAACAATTAGTTGACTTGCTGAATGATGATATTCACAGAAATAATTTTGCAGTTTTTAGAAGTGCCGTATTCAGTTATCTTAAAAACAGATCTCGATTAGAGGACAAAAACTCTGTG
>CAZHKJ010000053.1:0-2912 GCA_964533115.1 uncultured Candidatus Peribacteria bacterium
TATTACCCTTTCTCTTTTTTCTTTATTGACTGGTTGTGTGAATCAAAATGAAGCCTTAAAAGAAGTGGATTTAGATGAGAATACAATCGCTGTTTTCAACGAGGATTATGGGGTCTCCTTTCTTTTTCCCGAAGACAAATCAATAGAAAGATTCACTCCTTCTAATCAGGAGGTTTATCAGGCAGTAGAAACTTTACAAGGTTCATTAAAGGATGAAACTGAAATAAAGGATTTAAATATGTATAAGAGTCAGTTTTTTGGCTATTTAAATGAGAAGGGCGAGAAGATTCTTTGGGTAAATTACTTTTGCGATGGAAATGCGTACCACACTGATTGGAAGACTGAGGTGATAGTGGTAGACGATGGAGGGAATTGTTACTTCAACGTTAAACTAAATTTACGTACAAATGAAGTTTTTGATCTGCAAGTGAACGGAATTGGTTAAGCTTCTTTTCAAAACAGTTTTAGCGAGGAATATATGAGCCTTAAAAATTTATGACATCCACAGATCAGAGTTACAAAAAATTACGATTCTTTTTTTATAGCAAACCTTTAGGAGATTTAAAACAAATTCAGAATTTTTCCTTTAAAAAGAACCCAGAACTCCTACTCGATGCCCGTAAAGAGGATGGTTTCATAACTATTAGTCTCTATGACCGTCGTAAGATTACTTTGCGAGAAAGTTTCTCATCTTTTTTTAGAAATTTTTGCCATGAAGCTTTTATAAAAATTGTTGGGGAAAAGCAAGATTTATACATTTACAATTTTTGGTCATGGCACGCAGAAATTCACATAAGAAGTATTCCTGGGAAAATCATTCTTGATTTTCGAAATATACCTTACACTGATAGTGATGAAAAAATTCCATTGCAAGAATATGATGCGGATGAATTTTGGTATGCTCTATGGAAAGCTTCGGATGCTTATATGGCCTTATATACTAAGGCCCTGAAGTCTAAAAATTTTGACCTTCACCCTAGCGCCAAAGCTTTATATGAAACAGCTCAAGATCTTAGGATGAAGTGGGCGGAGCACTCAGATTCTACTATCAGATTTAGGACTAATTCAGGATAATTGCCCTGAAATATCCACTAAAAGCCGCTCAGAAGGGACTAAACAGGATGCGTAAAACTGAGAACCTTCTTTGTCGATCTGCTGCGCGGCTAGCCAGCTGAGTTTAAAAATGCTCCTCTGAGTTTCGGCAATAGTTTTATTTTTAATCAGAACGGCAAGTTTATCCTTATGGGAAATAATAAATACTGTATTATCATAAATATTGATCTCGTTCGCGAAAGGAAAAAGACGGTGAGGAATTAGATATGCTTCCCGTAGCTCCTCTTTCCCTTTAGCTTGAAACTGCTTTCCAGTTGGCCCTTCGGTTAAAATAGCTCGTACCCAAATTCCCCTTTGATTTTTCTTTCGAATGTATTCCGGGTAATAATCTTTGAGATAGCCTGTGCTGGCTTCATCAACGTTAGCCCAACCACAAATCTCTCCTTGGGAGCTCAAACTATCCTCCATGACATGGATAACCCCCTCTTTCCCATAATGAAGGGTGACTTGTGGTTCGTTATTGAAACGACCCTGACGAGTAATCAGTTTTGGAATGATCTGCTCTAAGTCCGAAAAAACTTTATGCTGCTTACTCAGGAGTATATGAGGATTTAAAGGCTGATAATGGTAGTATCCACGGATTTTAATTTTGCTGGCCAAACCTCTTTTGACGAGTTCATTGATAGTGAAGTAGGCGGTAGTCCGCTTAACGCCTGCCCTATCCGCAATTGTTCCAGGAAGCGCTTGACCAAAATCGAGCATAGCCAAATAAATTTGGGCCTCTTTCTCACTAAAACCAATATTTTTTAATATTTCAAGCATAATAGTCAACAATATTGACATTTTACATTGTCTTCTCATTTCTCTCAAATATAAAGATATAAAATGATAGATAAAAGTAAAAGTCATTAATAGTTTTACTGGCTAATTTGATATCCTTGTCTTTTTAATAGATGCTGATTTTTTTACTCCCATCTATGGAAATCAAATACTTAGCCCTGGATGCTTGCGCAAGCCCAGAGACCTTGCTCGAACATATTCAAGAGGCTGCTAGTAAAGAGCAAACTCTCATCAGTGCTGCGCATCAGATGTTAATGTCTGATGGCACCATAAATACTTTTGGAGAGTTTGCGCAACTCACCGCAGCTCTCGCTCATGCAACCAGGGAACGCCTTCCTTTAGGCAAGTTGTTTATACAGATCAACGATCAACTTAATTTTCGTGGTATCTCAGAAGGCGACGAACCTAAAACGGGGATAGATTTCTGGGATAACCCCGTGGAGAGCTTGGAAGAAGATGGCTATTATCCTCAGAATTGGGATAGAGCGCAAATGCTACAGGAAGGTCTCAGTATAAAGGGAGCCTCTGTTCCTGGTCTCGTGTCTGAGTGGTGGCTACAACGCTGGTATCATCTTTCAGGACTCAATAGTGCCTCTTGGGCAAACTCTAGCGCTACAAAAAGGGGAGTGCTACAAAGAATCCACAGTGCAGTTCCCAGCGAGATTATCCAGGGGGGCACCTGTCGCGCCAACGGCTGCGCTCAGGAAATGACGGTGCTTGCGCCTTTTTGCATCCAGCGTGGGTATCGCCGACTTATAGGGTTTTGGCCTCAAGCTTGTATGGGCCCGGCGCTCTTTGGCTCCACGTTCGCAGCTATGTGCATGGAACGGGGAGTAGAAACGCGGCTTCCAGATTTAAATTTTAAAAAAGGTTCATTTAACTATGTGCACATTTTTCTGAACACAAAAAATCCGAATAACTTTAAAGAGCTTTTGGACGGGGCCTCTCTTGTTTCAGTGAGCGTTTAGCAAAATAAGCAAGAATTCAGCTGCCGAATTTCTGCTATTGATACACTGCTC